>NZ_CEVWQM010000004.1:0-174343 GCF_982386235.1 Desulfotomaculum sp.
TCCTTGGATGGGCCAAGCTACAGACTGGAAAACAGAAAAACCATATTTGGGAATTAATGGGGATGGGTTTTGTCCTAAAATTTGACTTGGGTGGTACAAAAAATATTAGCGTTTTTGGTACATTTGCTATTGACGTTTACACCTTTCCATTATTAATAAGGAAAACAATATTAAAAATCAAATTGACCATATTGTTATTGGACCTAATGGTATATTCAATTTAGAAACAAAATGTTGGTCAGGCACTCTTATAATTGATAAAGCTGAAAACTGGACACGAATAAAGCACGGTGAAACAAAGCAGGAAGAAAACCCTGAGGCACAGATTCAAAGGCACAGAGAAGCAATAGAAAATGTGTTAGGTTCCAAGGAACTTCCAATAGTTGATGTTTTAGTTATTTCGTATAACGACAAAAGGAAAAACCGAAACCTTAGACAGAAAAAAACTAATATTACTATTCAGGGAGAAAAGAATAGTAAAGTTCATATTATTAAAGCTGAACAGATATCATATTTTATTGAAGATTATCAATCCTTAAAGAAGTTAAGTAATAAAGAAATAAATAATATTGCCAGGACATTAAATAGGAATAAAACAAGGGAAAATAAATTTAGTAAATTGACTTTAACTAAATAGATATTTAGTGGATTTGAACAAATCAAGTCACTTTTTCGTACATATTTGCTACTGCACAAAAGTTAGAGGCTTACTTGATAAAGTTGCCCCAGTCATAGCATGGTTAACATAATATCTAAACATTTGAAACAAGCAACGGGTGAGGCTGACTGTTACGGCATCCGTGAATCCTCGGTACTATTAAGCCCAACAAGACGGGTTAGTTTGGCCTTACGGCAATTTCATCTTACCATGACCAGCGAACATACATACATACATACATACATACCTTCCAAGATTCAGTCAATATCCTTTGTTAGCTAACAAACGTACCATAGATAAAATCTCTTTAAAGCTAAAACCAGCACAGCTTCTGGTCAGATGAGTGAAAAGGCCCCAGAGGAATACACTAATGTACTAAAACCCCAGCCCATGGGCCAAAATCTACTTATAGGTAAAAGTCCCAGATAAACCCAAAGCTAAGGGCACAAAAGCTACAGCCAATTTCAAACCTGAACCTCAACCCAACAGGGCCAGCGATAGCGTGTAATTGACCGATGCACGATGGATTAGCAGACACTGGCTAAGATAAACATCACCAAGAATGAAATCCAAGCTCCCATTAAATCCTGGCAGCAGGTCAATGAAGGCCCGTTCATCTATGTGTAGAGAGGCACCCCCATCGCGTTTTGATGGTCTAAGTTAACATAACATATATTATCGGAACCAATAAATTAAAAACTGTACCGTGCTTTTTCTGCAAGTTTTTGTTAGGTTTTGATCTAAAGCTGTAATCATACTTAGTTTTATTCCTGACCCATGATATACTATCATTATATATTTCACCTATCTATCTTAAATCAAGTAACACTAGGCCTACCAACACCTTTTGTCCAGGTGGTATATACTAATTTCTTGATTGGAGGGGTATAGATGAAAGTAACGGATAGTGGCAGTTATTCTCAAATTTCTCAAAATGACGATACTTCACCGCCCTCCCCCCCTCCCGAGTTCGGAGATGGTATGGCTTGGGTATCGGGTGGTAAAATATTTGTCAGAAATCCCGCCGAGGGAGCTAAAAAGGCGACGCTAACCCCGTGCAAGGAAATTCAAATCTATATTAATGGTCTTCCGATGACTAGTCGTATTGAAGTTTGTCAGGAAGATGTCATTGAGGTAAAGCCTCTATCGCACACCACTCAAGGACATATCAAAATTCTTATATCACCTGACAAAATGTCGGCCTTTTTAGATATTAAAAAAGCATGCATTAGTAGTTACCAACTAGTTGATTGCCCCCCTACTAATAATTTGTTACTGGTGGCTGAAGAAAAGAAGGATTTTGTTTTTAACGAAACCTATGAAACACTAATTGATATCCTGAAAAAGAATAACGTAACATATGGTATCAATTCAATAGCAATTAGATCAATAATCAAAAACCAGCCTGAGGGTATGTTATTAGTTGCTAAAGGCCTGCAACCAGGAGTTACACTGGATGATTCTATAGAGCCTATTTACGAGAAAAGAAAAATTACAGACAACCAAGATCTAGCTGAAACCATTGATTTTAAAGAACTATACAATATTCCTTCTGTGACTACAGGGGATGTTCTAGTTAGAAAGATGCCTGGCAAGGAAGGCTCACCTGGGATTACTGTAACCAATACTGCATGTAAGGCAAAGGCACCTAAAGTAATTTCCTTACTTAGTGGATTAGGCGTAAAAATCACCGATAATGGTCTAGAAGCTATTGCAACCTCGAATGGGCTGCCACATGTAAAATTAGCCAATACAAAATGTATCATCTCTATTGATCCTATTTTAAATTTACCTAGTGATGTTAATCTTGAAACAGGCAATATTCGATTTAATGGTCATGTAAGCATCAAAGGTTCAGTGGAAAATGAGATGAACGTAAGCGCCAGTGGTAACATTACTATTGCCAAAATAGTCACGGGATGCCAGATAACAGCTGGTGGCGATGTTACAATTAAAGGTAATATCGTAAACTCCGATATTACCGGTGGTGGCTTTATAGTTATATGTAATACCATTAAACCCCTTCTGTATGAATTATTAGAAGCCATGGAAGATCTTTTTATTTTAGCAAATTTAATGCTTGAGAAGCTAGAAACAAAAAAACTGATTATATTTGGTTGTATTTTAATGTCACTTATCGAAAAACGTTTTCCGAACTTTTATAATCTCATTGATAGGATAACTCATACGTTTAAAGAAGTAGATTTAAAACTTCTAGGAACATATGGGGAAATTTTGCAAAAAGCAGTGGCTAAACTAACCGGTATAAATATACTACAATTCCATACTGCCAGTGAATACCAATCTTTACTAACAAGCCTTACTAACTTCTCATATTATATTGAATCATTGTTAACGAGTCATAGTGTAGTAAATATCAATATTGCCCTTAATTCAGTAATTAAGAGTTCCGGCAATGTGATAGTTTCCAGTGGTTGTTTCAATACCCATATCATAGCCAAAGGCAGTGTAACAGTTAACGGGATTGTTCGAGGTGGAATAATCCAAGCCCAGGATAACGTATTCATTAAACAAATTGGTTCTGAGAGGGGTACAAAGTCGATCGTAATGGTAGCCGAAGGCAAGAGAATAAAAATTAATCAAGCCTTTGATGGTGTTACTGTACAAATAGGAAATTGTAGTCGAACCATTGATAGGCCCATGCAAAACCTTTTAATTGCGCCTGATGAAGATGGCTTTTTGCAGTTTTTTAATTTTTAGACTCGGTCCGATCACAAAAAAAACCACCTTTAGTAAGGTGGTTTGTCTGTTAATATGTTTATTATTCAAGAATCCCCAAAGAATTGATATAACACAAATATTCCTAATGTTATGGGAACTAAAACTAGTATACTATTATAACTCCAGCAATGTACAATACAATAAAATGACATAAACAGCAAAATACAGGGAAGAACACCTTTTAAATAGCCTAAAAAATCTTGCAAGACGGGATTGGTTAGTTTAATTGTACCCACCCCCTTGTTCCATGTTGTGAATATTTTAACATATTTTTGTATGGATACAAGGGTTTCTTCACTACATTATTAATTTTGACTTATAATTTTGTCACCATATTATTTGATGATAAAGACGGAACTAGCTATTTCTTTTAAAACTCTCTCCTTTACTTTACTTGATGTATTGCCTGGGGATTTTGGTTTAGTCCCTAGAATTAAAAGATCATACTTTCCTTTTTTAAATTCCTCGACAATTTCTAACTGTGGTTTCCCCTCCCTTAAACGCCACTGAAAAGTTAACCCTGTGGCTTCCGCCCGATCTTTAAATTCATTATAAATGTTATCTTGTCGTTCTTTAGCCATATTGTATATATAGTCGATAAACTGATCTTTCGTTATGGCACTGGCCAACTGATCAACATAACCATAATGGCTTAAACCTGTTTCTGCCACATGAAGTACAGTAATTTCCGCTTTAAAAAAATTACATAGTTCCAATACTCTTTCTAAAAACTCCCTATTTTCATCGCCATGAACCGCCAGAAGGATATTTTTAAACATTGTTTGTCCTCCTAAGTATCCTTAGTAAGATATTATGGCAGGATAGAAACCTAATTATGATTAGGTCCCTACCCTGCCATTCATTTGAAAACTTATGCCATTATCTTTGCCACGATTAACATTATTATCCCCAAACCAATTACCATATAGTCTTGCTTTCTAACTTTAAGGTCTGCAGCCCTTGATTCTTGCATAGCAGCAGCATTATCCTTATCAGCCACTCAGCAACACCTCCACTTATTTTAAATTATTATTTTTTTATAAAGGTAACAGATACATAACAACGATCAGGGCTACAATAGCTTTAATTGCACCAACGATAAAGCCTAAAATGATACCATCCTTACCAGCGGCCTTCATATCGGAAAATCTGGTTGTTAGACCAATGCTGGCAAAACCTAAAGCAAAGCACCAATTCATAATTTCGCCGGCCATTTTTACTTCTTCTTTGCTGAAAAGACCTGCTGTGTTAGCAAGTACAGCAATTATAAAAGCTAAGATAAAGACAGGGAATTTGTCTAAGACAAATTGAGTCTTATTGATATTGCTGGAAGCAGCTCTGTCGTTTTTCAGCACCATCATGACTATATAAAGTACTACGAAAGGAAGCAATACTACACGACCCATGTTATAGATACCAGCCATTAATCCTGCATCCGGACCATAGGCCATACCAGCAGCCAATACCTGTGCCGAGTTAACAATACCTACACCAACCCAAGCACCAAATTGGTTCTCAGTTAAACCAATTGCTTTACCTATTGCAGGGAAGGTAAACAAAGCAATCAAACCAAAAATCAAGATCGTTGCAATGGTATAGGCCATTTCCTGACCCTTTGCTTTTACCGCGGGACCGGTGGCCACTGTGGCAGAAACACCGCAAATGGAAAATCCAGCTGCCAAACATCCTGCCAAAGGATCTGTCATTTCAAACCGTTTACGCAGCCAAAAGCTTAAACCTACGGTTGCAAACAAGGTAACCGTAATAAAGATCATACTAATACTACCAACTTTTACCAATGATGCCAAAGTATATTTAGTACCCATAATTACAATACCTGTTTTAGTTAAAATAGTAGAGTATTTCAGACCTGGTTCTAGTACCGAAGGTACCCCTATGGTATTACGAATTAACATACCGAAAAGAATAGCTAATAGGATATGGTTTAAAAGTGTGGCTTCAAAAAAAGCCTTATGATTTGCTTTTAGGTAACCTTCTCCCCACATTGCGGCAACTGCAAGTAAAGCAACCAGTATTAAACCGGGAATTGCTTTCGCAAATTGAGCACCTAGACTTTTACTTTGCGCTTGGCTGATTTGAGTTTGTGCCAAGTCAATACACCTCCGTCACAATTTTTTTAATATTTTGAAGATGGCCTATAAATTTTTCTGGATTTATGCCTCCCTTCAATAAATGTAATGTAATTGAAAAACTAATTGGTTAATACACCGATACTTGAGGTTCCGATGTATATAGATGTTGATTCGTGAGATTACCCAAGTTTCTAATTAAAAAGATATTGTCCTGATAACTTCCATTTACTAATATTTGATCATATTTATTAATTTCAAATGTCCCATTGAATTTAGGACCAACATATTTTTTGAATTTACATTGTATTATAGATGCATCTTCACTTTCTATTTCAATGTCACCATCAATACAACCTATGTCCCCATCATTGTGTTTTTGCCATGCAATATTAATAACCTTGCCGTTAAGTGTTTTATTGTTTGGAACAATGGATTCTCTTAGTATTTTATTTATTCTTCCGACATTTAGCATTAATTTAGGTAACAACAATATAACCAAAGGTGTTATGCATATAATGAGTATTACTATCCAACCATACCACTTAACAAGTTTTTCTTTCTTTTGATATATGCTTTGGTTTATGTTTACCACAACATAACCTCCCCGTTTTTGTTTTGAAGATTACATTGTTACAAATATTACTTACTTATTTGATAATCTTTGGCTTTCTTTTTTGATTAACTAAATCATAATTTCTTTTTGCTTTTCGGTCAACGCATTCAATCTACATTGAAAAATAGAGATCACCCTCTTGACACTTTTGTGTCAAGAGGGTGATCATTTTTATGTCATTCCTATTTCAAATTTTATGTCATCAGCATGACAACCTTAATATGCGGATGGTTTAGCTGTTTCCTGCATAATATTTAAAAGGGTTTTAGAAATTACCTGTCGAATTTTAAGAAATGAAAAATGAAAAAGTGGTGTGGCTATGACAGTTAACAAATGGCTTTTGAAAATATTTATAACCCTATTGATATTAACCCTTGTAACCTCGATATTTTTATTTATAAAATTTATGAACACCTATGAACAGGTAGATAAAATGAGGTCTTTCCAAAAGCAGCTTGCAGATCTTGACGATTTATCATCAAATATAAATAATATGACCTCCAATTTACAGGATTATATTATCTTAGGAGAACAAGAGTTTTTAGAAAATTATTACTTGCAGAGCTCCGCCATTGTAAAAAAACAAACAGAATTATATAATTCTCCAACTTTATCACAAAACCAAGATGTCTTACAATTAATTGAATTAAGCAAGTCCTTTATGTCCTTTGCTTCTTTAGAGGTTATACCCATAATACAATCCAAAGATACTTCCCGGGAAAATATTGAATATTTATATAATAGGAATAAGGAATTAACCTACGAACTCATGTACAAGCTGAATATCATTAAAAATGAGAATGCTGCACAAATAACGAATTACTCTCAGATAACCATCTTAAATATTGATAATAAAATCAAATTGTTACTTTTTATCTTATTATCTACCCTTTTTTTACTTCCTTATATGGCGTATCTACTATTCAAACCACTATTAGCAAAATGCGTATACATCAGTGAATTAGCAGAGTACTCGGATGATGCTGTTATGTTTATTGATAGTAACGGGGATGTAAAGTATGTAAACAAATCCTGCCAAGATTTATTTGGCTTACTTCCCGAAAATGTAATAGGGAAAAATATACAACTTTTTCCAGAATTTTTCCCGCGTTTACAAAATGCTATCCAACCCTTGTTTCACTCCGTAATACACCAAAAAGAAATTTTAAAAAATAAAGTGACCTATAAAGATGATGGTAGGTCCATTGATTTAACTGTCGACTATATTCCGACAAAGCTATTTAATCGTTTTATCGGGTCAATAATGGTATCAAGGATTGCTAATAATCAAAAGGATAAGCCCTTGCTTCTGGATACACTAGAGAAAGAACGCAAGAGAATTTCCATCGAGATTCACGACTGGATAGCCCGTTATATGTCAACGATTATCCACTCTCTGGACTATAATCTTCGTTTGCATAAAAATGGGGATTTAAAGGGAGAACCATTGTTGCAAAGTCTGAGTGACCTAAGAAGCCATTGTCAAAATGCTGCCATTGAAATGCGTGGTATCATGAATGACATTCACCCCTATTTAATTGATAAGGTTGGCTTGATTTCTGCCTTGGAATCCTATATTACTACATTTGAAAAATTAAATAATATAAAGGTTTTTATTTTCTACCATGATAGATCCCTTAAACTAAAAAAGAAAGATGAAATAATCATCTATCGTATCATTCAGGAAGCACTAAGTAATATTGTTAAGCATGCTAGGGCCACTGAGGTTGATATTAATTTCACCAAAGAACATGATACCTTAAAAATTGAAATAATGGATAACGGCGGTAGTGAAGTTGACTTTGTAGCCGGCAAAGGACTATGGGGTATGAGGGAGCGAGCAAACCTTATGGGGGGTACGATTGTATTTGGTTATTGTGAAATAGGTTTTTGTGTTACCCTGAGTGTACCCATTATACCAGGAGGCCAGAACGATGAATAAAATTAAAGTCATGTTGGTAGAAGATCATAATGTATTCCGTGAAGGATTAAAAAAATTATTAGAACTGGAAGAAAATATTACTGTGGTGGCAGAAGCTGGTTCCTGCCAAGAAGCCATGTCCAAACTAGCTAGTGATATCGATGTAATTCTTATGGATATTGGCCTACCCGACGGGGATGGCTTAGACCTGGTTAATATCATCAAGAAACAGCATCCTAACATTAAGCATGTGGCTTTAACAACCTATGACGATCCAATTTTTATTAAAAAAGCGATGGAATGTGGTGTTCGGGGATTTGTACCAAAATACGCCTTCTTTGATGAGATAAAAGCAGCAATTTTAATGACCTATCGGGGTGGTTCCTATCTTTACCCTGGTCTGAATACGGATACCCTTCTAAATTTAGCCGATTCAGGTTTATCGGATAAAGATATTCAGCTTCTACAGCTGCTTACCAGTGGGAGAAGTCAAAAGGAAATTGCAACTGAACTTTTTATCAGCTTATCCACCTTTAGAAGAAGGCTAAGGGAAATTTTCTCTAAGCTAAATGTTCATTCAGTAGAGGAAGCCTTAACCGTTGCTGCTAGAAAAGGGATTATTAAGTAGCATTTAGGGAGAGCAATTATGAAAAATTCTTCTCAAAAGATTAAACCGATCTTCCCTACCCTGTTATCGGTCTTTTTAGTAGGCATTTTTATTATTTTTTCCCTGATGGAATTTCGCCACACCAACAAGATTTTAAATCAGTATGAGACAGGGATAAAAGAGGTTGCCATAAATAAAACAAATTTGTATTTTGATGACTTAAAGACAATAACGGTTAATGCTGCAAATAATTTTGAAAATAATAGCTCTATTCATAAACCTTTGGATTTAAAAACCCTTTTGACCCTTGACCGTCGCCTAACAAGCATATACCTTGTCCGAAATGATGGCAAAATAATAGATGCTACGGAGAAAGAATATAACCAAAAAATCATTAGGGAAATTGCTATCAAGACCTCCGAATTGCATTTGTTTGAGGTATTCGTTTCTGGCGTTTACAAAGGTACACGGGCAAACTATGACGCCATAAGTTTGGCCATCCCCTTAGGAAAAAAAGTAGCGTTTAAGGATCTTGTGATGGTTCTTGAATTTAGGATTGATCAATATAAAAATGATGTGACCCAAGAATTCTTAAATCCAAATTACAAAATAGCTATATTTGATCAATTCAACAAGACAGTTATCTGGCCCTTTGACCAAGTCTACCTGGAATCCCTTGACCTAAATGCAGAAACCTTCTTTGAAGGGAAAAATAAATATAATCTATCCTCAAATACTACCAAGGAAAATTGGCGAGTTATTGTTTTTTTTATGTCTACAAATTTTGAAATATATCGGGTTTTTACTATTTTATTTCTGGTGTTTGCTTTATATATTTGTCTTTATGAACTACTGGTGGAATTTTGGGGTGTTAATACGGCAAAAACATATTTTGAGAATATCGATTTCGCGATCCTGAATCAAATCAATGAAGGCGTTATTATTGCTAATAATACGGGTATTATTCTCTTTGCCAATGAAGCAGCGCATAATATCTTTGCCGATCGTAAAAATAGTTTAAGAAATGTTACACTTAAAGAAATTTTGGGTAATGCAGGAGATAATTTAGAAACCCAGGATAAACACTTTATTTCTACCGTGATGTTCAGAGACAATATATTAAAGGCTATTCACTCACCCATTATTAAAAACAACAAAATACTTGGATCCTTAACGGTTATTAGAAATAATAATGATAATAGCAACATTGACCATCGGGTATTGCATAAACTTATCGAATCACTACCTCAGGGAATCGTCTTTTTCAACAAACACCATGAGGTAGTTCTGTCAAACTTAATCGCAAAGTGTCTGTTAAGCAATTTAACAATCGGTGCAAATATAGAAGTGATAGACAAGGAGTTGGCTTCTATAATATATAACAATATTGACACCGGACTTTCCAAAAGAACTCAAACCTCAACCGGTCATAACTGTGAAATCACACCGATCTATGACGATGACGGAATCTATGTCGGTACGCTGGTTATTCTATTAACATAATAACAAAACCCTTCCCGCAGTCGGTAAGGGTTTTGTTATTTTATTGATGCATCATCAATACGATTATTAGTATTAAAAAAGCAATAGAGAGTGCTGTATAGTCCTCCATTCTTTCCGTGGCAAACAAAGAAAAAACTCTCGGTTCCTTTTCTTTGGGCTTCCTTACTCTGTTCTGCATTGTTTCACCTCTATTAGGGGTTCTCTGAAATCAGTAAAAGAACGACAATAAGTGCCAGCAAGGCCTTAAATACCGCAGCCACAGACCCCACAATTAATGGTTTTCCCCCCGCTTTTCGCAGTTCCGAAAAAGATATTTGCATACCCAACCCGGTTAAGCCTATGGCAAAAAACCAACTATATAATTTTCTGATGGTTATTAGCTCCGGCGATGGGGGGGAAACCGGCCCTAACAATCCAACAGAGGTGATAAAAACCATAATCAAAAAACCCAATACAAAAATCGGAAATTTACTCCATAATCCTGTGTGAATCGTTATATGTTCATCCAATAAATTAGCCGAACGACTGCTCAAAACTGCTAGGGCCAGTACCACGAAGGGCAAAAATATAACCCGGGCTAAATTGTATATTTCACCGGTTTTTAAGCTGACGGATGCATGGGTGGCTGTTCCTGGATCAAAGATTAGGCATACAGCCAAAACCTGCCCCGAGCTAAGAATCCCAGTCCCCGCCCAAACGCCAAATTGATGGGCACTTAAATTTAACATTTTACCAATTACAGGGAATAGAATGATTGATACTACTCCATAACTAAGAATTGTGGCAATCGAAAAGACAACGTCCGTGGTTTTTGCCCTTACTGCGGGTGCTGTAGCAACAATAGCGGATACACCACACACAGAAGTACCTGCGGCCAATACCGCCGTAGAAGCTGGGTCCATATTTGCTTTCTTGCCCAGCCACATTGTTAAGATCAGGGTCATAACTACAAAAGAAAGAATTAAAAATATTGCTGTTCCCCCTAATTTTACCACATCTCCAAAGCTATAAAGGGAACCCAACAAAATAACACCAACCTTGATAAAAATACGTGATGTTGTAACCCCTTGCATTAACCAATTTGGCAGCTTGATTAGGTTTGCAATTAGAATCCCAAATAAGATACACAAAAAGATATAGTTTAGAGGTAAAACCCGAATTATCATACTATTGCTATGGCTGGTGCTTTTAATGTATGCTTCTAAACCTGGCCACGGAATGCCAAGGTCCTCCCCACCCATGGTAAATATTGCAATTGTAAACATTAAGAGTATACCTGGGATTGTTTTTATTAACTCGGAGGCTTTGTTCGACATCGTGTGACCTCTCCTAGTGATGATTCATCTATTCCATATTGCGCCTATCGCTTAATTATAGCAGTTATTTCAGCTAATATGAATTACTTAATCGAATAACTTACCCTAATAAATTATACTGCAAAAAAGCTTGCAGCAAGTAAAAAACGTTAGTAATCCTAACGTTTTTTACTTATGGTCAAGTTATTTTAACTTGTTAATGTTATTTCTTACGGAATTAATCGATTTTTTAAGGGCTGTCCGTTCTCCCTCATTCAGATCCAATTCAATGACCTTCTCCACGCCGTTGCCGCCAATTATCGCCGGCACCCCAGAAAAGACATCACTCTCACCATATTCCCCTTGTAAATAAGCGGATACCGGTAAGATACGTTTTTTATCCTTTAAAATGCATTCCGCCATTTGTATAACTGAAGCACTGGGGGCATAATAGGCACTTCCTGTCTTTAAATAGTTAACGATTTCAGCCCCACCTGTTCTGGCACGTTGCACCATGGCCTCCAGGCGATCCGCTGGTATTAGTTTCTCAACGGGAATGCCACCTGCATAGGTGTAACGGACCATCGGAACCATATCGTCGCCGTGACCACCTAAAACAAAGGAAGTTACATCCTCAAAGGAAATATTTAACTCCCTGGCGATAAAGGTACGGAAACGTGCGGAATCAAGAACACCCGATAAACCAAAAACCCTGTTTGGCGTAAAACCACTGGCCTTATAAGCTATATAGGTGCTTACATCCACAGGATTTGTCACCACAATTATGTAGGCATTGGGAGAATACTTTACGATTTGCTCTGTAACATTACGTACGATACCAGCGTTAATATTTAATAGATCATCCCTGCTCATGCCGGGTTTACGAGCCATTCCTGCGGTAATAACGACCACATCAGAATCCGCTGTATCAGCATAATCGTTGGTTCCCAGAATGATGCTATCATATCCTTCTACTGGCGCTGCCTCCATCAGGTCTAGAGCCTTTCCCTGGGGTATCCCCTCGGCCACATCAATCAGAACAATGTCGCCAAGTTCCTTTGCAGCAGCCCAATGGGCACAGGTTGCTCCTACATTACCGGCACCCACAATCGTAATTTTCTTTCTTTTCATAATAATCCTCCTGTACTAAAATAATATCACCAAAATATCACCTGTGTTAAGTGATTATTAAAGTGGTCATCCGTGGTGAGTAGGCAGAATCCCCATCGTTTACCGACCTAACCATCTCTTTATACCATGAATCGAGGTATCTCTGTTTAACTGTGCAATATTTCTGGTTAAGGGGATTTGTTTGGGACATACTTTAACACAATTTTGAGAATTACCACAGTCAGTAATTCCACCCAGATCCATTATTGCATCCAATCTTTCTTCCTTGTTCATTGCTCCAGTTGGATGGGAATTAAATAATTTTACCTGGGCCAGTGGTGCAGGTCCCATAAACTTTGCTTTGGCATTGACATTGGGGCAGGCCTCCATACAGCAGCCACAGGTCATACAACGAGAGATAGGGTAAGACTCCTCCTGTATCTTCGGGGCAAGACGCGGTCCCGGCCCGAGGTCATGGGTTCCATCAATGGGGATCCAAGCCTTAACCCTCTTGAGATTTTCAAACATAACAGAACGATCAACCATGAGGTCCCGGACAACGGGAAATTTGCTTAGGGGCTCTAATACGATTGGTTGTCGAAGTTGATCAACAAGGGCTGAACAGGCCTGCCTTGCCTTTCCATTTATGACCATGGTACAGGCGCCACAAACCTCTTCTAGACAATTGCATTCCCATACCACCGGTGCGGTTAGTTCCCCTTTGGCATTGACAGGGTTTTTTTGAATCTCCATTAGAAGCGAGATAACATTCATTTTAGCCTTATAGGGAATGGAAAATTCCTCCCAGTAGCATGGCTGGGTTGCGTCAGGCTGGCGTTTAATTTTTAAAGACACCCTTTGCGTCATTTGTTCACTGCCCCCTTATCAACATCGTATCTCCTTGGTCTAGGGTTAATCAGTGAGGTATCAACTTCCTGATAGCTTAACTCTGGGCCAGCGGTTGTAAACTTTGCCATGGTGGTTTTTAGCCACTTTTCATCATCACGCTCAGGAAATTCCGGTTTGTAGTGGGCCCCTCTGCTTTCATTGCGGGCAAGGGCGCCGAGAGTAATCACCCGTGAAAGCTGCAGCATGTGCCAAAGATGCCGGGTAAAGACCAGTTCCTGATTGGCCCAGGTGCTTTTATCAGCAAGTCTTATTTTAGACCATCTCTGTATGAATTCTTGTATTTTATCATCTGTCTCTTGGAGCCTTTTGTTATAACGTACCACCGTAACATTCTCGGTCATCCATTGCCCCAATTCAGCATGAAGCTGATATACATTCTCTGGACCATCGCTTTTATAGATATTCTCCATGAAGGACTGCTGCTTTTTTACTGCCTGCTCAAATATCTTTGGCGCAATAGCCTGAACAGACCTCGTTAAAGAATGAATATATTTTACTGCCTTTGGCCCCGCAACCATCCCCCCGTAGATAGCAGATAATAGTGAGTTCGCACCTAGTCGATTGGCACCATGATATTGGTATTCACATTCGCCACAGGCAAATAAACCAGAAATATTTGTCATTTGGTGGTTGTCCACCCAGAGACCACCCATCGAGTAATGCACTGCGGGAAATATCCTCATGGGAAGCTTGCGGGGGTCATCCCCCACAAAGCGTTCATATATCTCCAAGATACCTGCCAATTTTTTATCCAGTATATTCCGGTCAAGGTGGGAAACATCAAGATACACCATATTTTGGCCGTCAATACCAAGCTTTAATTCGTAACATACTTTGTATATAGCCCTTGTTGCGATATCCCTGGGAACCAAATTGCCATAGGCCGGGTACCATTCTTCTAAAAAATACCATGGTTTTCCATCTTTTATTGTCCAAACCCGGCCACCTTCACCACGGGCTGACTCACTCATTAATCTAAGTTTATCATCACCCGGAATAGCCGTGGGATGTATCTGAATCATTTCCCCATTGGCGTAATATGCCCCCTGTTGATATACGGCACCGGCGGCTGAACCTGTGTTAATCGTGGAGTTGGTACTTTTACCATAGATCATGCCGCACCCACCGGTGGCAAGTATCACGGCATCACTGGAAAAAGATTGCATCCTCATGGTTTTCAAATCTTGGGCAACAATACCCCGACAGAGGTTATCAGCATCGGTTACGATGGACAAAAAATCCCAGCCTTCATATTTTTCAACAAAGCCAGCCACTTCAAAGCGACGCACCTGTTCATCGAGGGCATACAATAGCTGCTGGCCGGTGGTTGCCCCGGCAAAGGCCGTTCGATGATGCTTACTGCCGCCAAAACGACGGAAATCCAGTAAGCCTTCGGAGGTTCGATTGAACATTACGCCCATACGATCCATCAGGTTGATGATGGCTGGGGCCGCCTCACACATGTTTTTGACGGGGGGTTGGTTAGCAAGAAAATCCCCTCCATATATCGTATCGTCGAAATGTATCCAAGGGGAATCACCCTCCCCCTTGGTATTTACGGCCCCATTAATGCCACCCTGGGCACATACCGAGTGGGATCTTTTAACTGGCACCAAAGAAAATAATTGTACCTTAACCCCCATCTCTACTGCCTTAATGGCTGCCATTAAGCCGGCCAAGCCACCGCCAACGATAATAATATTATTTTGCATCGCTATCCCTCCGGGTTATTGGATAAAGGCCCAGATTGCTGTTAGTCCAATCAAAGAAGAGAAAATAAATAACAGCATACATAATCTCCAAATAAAGGTCTGAACCTGCTCCCCCACAGCAATACCCCAACTGACAGTAAAATTCCATAGTCCATTGGCAAAATGAAAGCAAGCAGCCAGCAGGCCAATAATGTAAAAGGTTAGCCAAAGGGGGTCTGACAACAAATTATGCATGGTAATAAAATTTATTGACAAGCCAGTCAAGGAATGAACCAGCTTAAGTTGCCATACATGAATAATTACAAATACTAATGTTATCACAGCAGACAAACGCTGCAGATAAAACATCCAATTTCTTGCATAGGAATAGCTAAATAGATTATTCTTGGCCAAGTATACGATATAAAGCCCGTACAGCCCATGTATTGTAAGAGGTAAAGCAATAAAAATTATTTCCAAGGCAATTAAATAAGGAATGTTTTGCAGGAAAACCACTGCGCGATCAAATCTTTCTGGACTTAATATGGCAAATGAATTGGTTATTAGATGTTCCAAAAGAAAAAAACCAATGGGGAATAACCCCAATAAAGAATGAAGTTTCCGATAAAAAAAATGGTTATTGGTACTCACCGAGGACATCAACATCCTTCATCATAAAATTGAACTACATCCCCGCAAGCAAAGCATTGCATGAGAGCTAAGTTTACTCTAATGCATATCGTTTTTTCCCTTCCTGATATAAGTCTCCACCCAAGGAATCATTAACAACAATGGCCGGGAAATCTTTAACCACCAGCCGATAGATGGCCTCTGGTCCTAGCTCCGGGTAGGCCACAATGGTGGCTTCTTGAATACTTCTTGCTATCAATGCGGCTGCTCCACCAATGGCTCCAAAGTAAACAGCACCGTGTTTTTGCATGGCCTGGAGTACCTTTTCTGATCTGGCTCCCTTGCCAATCATGCCTTTAAGGCCTTGTTCAATTAAAAGAGGGGCATAGGCATCCATGCGTCCGGCGGTGGTAGGACCGGCAGAGCCAATTACTTTACCGGGACGCGCCGGAGCCGGGCCAACATAGTAGATAATCTGACCCTTGAGATCAATCGGCAGTTCCTTTCCTTGGTCCAGTAGTTCCACTAATCTTTTATGGGCTGCATCCCTTCCGGTATAAATGACGCCATTAATAAAAACCTGCTGCCCGATGCGAAGGCTCTTTACAATTTCATCCGATAGTGGTGTTGTTATGTTAACCCTTGTCACTCTGTGCACCTCCTATATGCTTACGGATTTATGTCTAGCGGCATGGCAATTAATGTTTACTGCCACGGGCAGGCTCGCAATATGACAACCAAAAATTTCGATATGTACTGCCAATGCCGTTGTTCTACCTCCCAACCCCGCAGGGCCAATGCCTAATTTATTAATGGCTTCCAGCAGTTCCTTCTCCAACTGAGCAATATCAGACAGCGGATGCGGTTCACCAACGGTTCTTAATAGTGCTTCCTTGGCCAACAGGGCACACTTTTCCATGGTCCCACCAATCCCCACTCCGATAATCAGTGGCGGGCAAGGATTTGGTCCCGCAGCCTGAACGGTATCTAAGATGAATTTCTTGACACCTTCTACTCCTTCGGCTGGCTTTAACATCTTTAATGAACTCATATTTTCACTGCCCCCACCCTTAGGGGCCACCGTTATCCTAATTTTATCACCTGCTACTATGCTGGTGTGGATTACAGCCGGGGTATTATCACCGGTATTGACTCTTGCCAGTGGGTGTTTAACCATGGATTTTCTTAAATAACCTTCAAGGTAACCCTTACGTACTCCTTCATTTATGGCATCAACTAAATTGCCATGGATAACTTGTACTTCCTGTCCTAATTCAACAAACACCACTGCTACTCCGGTATCCTGACACATTGGTATCGATTCTGCTGCAGCTATCCCCGCATTCTCCACCAACATATTTAAAATTTCCTTACCACTTTGGGAAACCTCTGTCTCATTGGAACGTTTAAAGGAATTTACAACATCATCTGCCAGCTTATAATTTGCCTCCTGACACAAGCGGGCTACTTCAGATATGATTACAGCACAATCTACGGTTCTAATGGTTGTTTCCTCCCTAATCTTTGTAATAACCGAATTTAGCCTTATTATCGGGTTAACCGCAAAAGGGCAAAAGACTGCCGCACCGTTACCGGCACCATCAAAGAATGAAAATTTTATGTCATCCTGAACCACAGCGAAGGATCTTGGGTCTAACCTCTCAATGAAAGAAAAGATCCCTCGCCACTGCTCAGGCTAACAACTACTATTAATATACCATTTTTTACAATAAACATATATTCATTCTACTGTTTATTCTACCCGATTGATTTAAAATAACATCGAACAAATGTTTTTATCTTGATCCAGAGTATGATATAATATACCAAATCATGATTAACCTTATTTTTCTTTGTGAAAGGTTGTGAACCCCGATGTTAAATCCTAGGGAATCAGAAGTTTTAAGGGTTATTATAGAAAATGTCAAGCAAAAGGGTTATCCCCCGTCAGTTAGGGAAATTGGGGAAATAGTTGGTCTTTCATCCAGTTCTACCGTTCACTCTTACTTAAAAAGATTAGAACAAAAGGGTTATCTGCGACGGGATCCTACCAAACCAAGAGCCATTGAAATTATTAACACGGATTCGGCCGATACCAGCCCTGCTTCATTCCCTGAGCAGCCGGATAACCAATACGAAGAGATGATCAATATTCCTATGCTGGGAGAAGTGGCTGCCGGGGTCCCCCTTTTAGCCGTTGAAAATTTTGATGAAAAGGTTACTTTACCCAGGAGTTTTACTGGTTATGGTGATTTCTTCATGCTTACCGTGCGGGGCAACAGTATGATCGAAGCTGGTATTTTACCCGGCGACCTTGTTTTAGTGAGAAGGCAGGAATCCGCCAATAATGGTGAAATAGTCGTCGCATTATTAGAAGACGAGGCCACCGTGAAAAGATTTTTCAAAGAAAAAGATGGCATTCGGCTTCAACCCGAAAACAGCCTCCTATCTCCCATTTTTGTAAGAGACATTAAAATACTTGGCAAAGTGGTTGGACTAATGAGAAAAATATAAAAAGGTCGCATAGCGACCTTTTTTTGTTGGATCTTTGCTAGTTTGAGTTTGATTGGCAATCTTTATTGTAGTGTGGACACATGCTGCAGTGTTCTGCCTTATCCTCTATGACATAACAATATGCACCTTGTTCCTTCCAACAGGGCTTGTTTAAGTTTACATTTTCACCCTTTTGTTGACTACCACCGTCACAATACTTGATATCCCAGCAGGGATACATACTAATAATCTGTAGCACACCTGCGATATTCAGTCCTTTTTCATTAATGAGATAATGAATAAACTGAAGTCTTTTAACATCGTTATTACTATATAACCTCTGTTTATTGCGACGGGCAGGTTCAACTAGCTTGTGCTTTTCCCAAATACGAAGGGTCTCTGGATGTACCTTTAAAAGTTCGGCAATAACGCCTATGTTAAACATAGGCTGATCATCGTTGCAAAACAAGGATTTATCTCCTCCTGTTATAAAATCTAATATCCTTTATTTATTATATAGTCTATAAACCCAATTTGTAAATTAGCTAAATTACTGCAAAAGATAAAATTATTACTATTTATCTTACGGTTTTGGGACAAACCTCGAATTTTTGTATTTTTTGCCGAAACTGGTATGGCCCTTTTAGACTTCTATCTCTAGGTCCAATAAAGGGGCATGCTGTTGAGCACCATAGACATCGGTTTCACCAAGGGCACCGGATGGGTAGGGCCGTACAATGGTAGCCTTGATGGCGTAGGCAGGAGAAAATTCGACAATTCCTATGACATCCGTCTCAGGAATGCCATAGAGTTTTGCAACGGTAGTTTTATTGATTACCTTCGCTGTACAGGCAGCTTCATATGATTTTTGATCCTTAAAAATAACATCTAAGGTTAGTTCATAGGGTCCAGAATTTTTACTTCGAATAACCGAAGCCAACTCAGTTAATTTAGCCTTTGACATTATTTTTCCTCCCCTGCATGAATGATTTCAAATGGAAACAATGCCACGGGATCATCAACCTGTAATAAGTGATAAATATTAAAGTTGTAAACAGCTCCGGCCTTAAAGTCCGAAGGGGAATAGGGAAAGGCCAGGTTGCCAGCTGTAGCTACCCGCCCAGGATAGCCATAGTGAAGCATGGTGGATCGGGCAAAGCTGCAAATGGTATTCGCTATTTCTTGGGTTTCTGCCACAGCCTCAATAATAATGCCCAACTCATGTGTCGTTATTGCCGGTTGAGGTTCAAGCTTACCCATTACCCCATCCTTGCCATAGATGTTAAAATGCAGGAAATACGCATAGCCGTACCGCTTAAAATTGTCTTTAACCCGTTCCCGCACAGCCTCTACGATATGATCTATTTGTCCGATCATAATGGGGTCACGGCAACCTGCTATGGATACAGTACGAAATCCTACTCTTTTAGCCCCTTCTAATTTGACGGTATATTTTTCACTGGGGATAAATTTACTGCCTGCTACCCGAACAGCCCTTTCGTTCTCTTGGCTAAAGGTTGTTGCACTGAGATCCAATATACCGCCAGGACCAGGTAAAATATAGGGATTTGTTTTCTCATAAAGGGTATGGGCAGCCACCGAAGTAGTTGTGCAGGAGCGGCTGGGATTTAAGGGTTCCACTATAAAACAATCTTCCCTTAGGGTGCCCAATAAACAATCACTGCCGCTGCCAGGGGAGGCTGCTATGGCACCGCACTCTAAAATTTTACCCATATGGATGGCCAAACCCTTATCAAAGCCTGCCATTAGTGCAGCGGCACTAAAGACTGCTGGGTCGTAAGACCTGCCGGCAAGCACAACCTTCGCACCCTTTGCCAGGACTTCTATTACCGCTTCTGGTCCCATCTGCCCGACAATTCTTTCAGTGGCAGTTATTTCAGTTTCAGTGAGTTCCGGGGCAGGATGCAGGGGAGAAATCTTGTTGGCCCGAAAGGCATCCAAAATATACTCCTTACTAAGTTCGGCATGGATAATACCCAAAGGAAACTGCCATTTTTTCTCTCTGGCTAACTCAAGAATTATCTCCAAGTTCCACTGCAGATGTGCCTCTGCTCCACAGCCACCGGCTGTACCAATGACAACAGGAATATCCCTTGCCAACCCTGCCTCAATCATTAATTCTAAGTCCCGTTTGACCGCTGTTCGGTCAGTAAATGATACGCCGGCACCCAAATAGTACGGTCCTGGGTCCGTAGAACCAGCATCAACAGCAATTAAATGAGGGTTACGATCCAAGCCAGCCCGAAACGATTCTTCAGGAAAACCGTAGCCAAGAATGGCTGTCGGTGATAAAACGCGATACTCTCTCAAAGGGAATCCCTCCAGAAAAATAATAAGATAAGACCTCTGTCTTATCTTATTATATACCCAACTGCCAGTTATTTCATTAATACCCTTGGAACATAAAGGTAAGTTTCGAAAAAACAACCTGCCGTGGGCCATAAGCAAGAACCCAAAGGCAAAATAATCACGAAGCCCAAGGACTATGGCCTTTTCCAAACTGAAAGCGGATGGCTATTTTCTATTTCACTTGCAATACATTTTTTGCCGCGTTTATGACACCAATGCGAACATATTCCTTGGATAACCCACCTTGCAGATACACAGCATAGGGTTGCCGCAAAGGAGCATCTGCGGTTAATTCCAAAGAGGCTCCTTGGACAAAGGTTCCCGCAGCCATGATTACATCATCTTCATAACCAGGCATATAGTCTGGTTCTGGCAAGGCATGGGCATCCACAGGGGAAGCCTCTTGAATCCCCCGGCAAAAGGCCACTAACCTTGCCGGTGTTTCCAAGGCAATGGCCTGAATAATATCGGACCTTGGTTCGTCAAAGGCAGGCGATACGTTAAAGCCTAATCGCTCAAATAACCTGGCAGCAAACACGGCCCCCTTGAGAGCCTCTGCCACAACATGGGGTGCCAGAAAAATACCCTGCATTAAAAGTCTTTGCACATCCAGGGACGGACCCACTTCTGCCCCAATTCCCGGTGCTGTCCATCGATGGGAAGCAGCTTCAACCAGATCCTTTCTCCCCACAACATAGCCGCCGGTGGGGGCTAACCCGCCGCCAGGATTTTTCATCAGAGAGCCGGCGGCTAGGTCCGCTCCCACAGCCGTTGGCTCCAGGTTTTCTACTAACTCGCCATAGCAATTGTCCACAAATACATATACCTGAGGGGCATGTTCCCTGATAAATCCTACTAATTTTTGCAGTTCCTGCATGGTTAACGGTGGTCGCCAGGCATAGCCCCGGGACCTTTGAATAAGAACAACTTTCGTACGGGGATTTAATGCTTCCTTTATGTTATCCCAAGCAAGGGTTCCCCCGGAAGTCAATTCCACCTGGTTATAAGAAACGCCAAAATCCTTGAGGGAACCAGAGGCATTGCCCCTTTTGCCAATGATTTCTTCCAAGGTATCATAGGGGGAACCCTGGACCGCCAGTAATTCATCCCCAGGCCTTAGGAGACCAAACAAAGCAATGGCTATGGCATGGGTTCCAGACACAATTTGTCCCCTAACCAAAGCTGCTTCGGCACCAAAAACATGGGCATATATTTTTTCCAGGGCATCCCGGCCAGCATCATTATAGCCATAGCCAGTTGTACCCCGCAAATGATAATCGGCTGTCCTCGCCAGATGAAAACCCTCCAGCACCCTTTGATGGTTTTTCATGGCCATTGCCTCGATGTCTCGGTAAACCGCTTGTACTTCGGTTTCCACTTCGTTGGCCAGACTTTCTAAAATATTTGCTTGCATAGTTCCTCCGTTTATGTAAAAAAATTTTGACCCTGAAGGTATTATATTTCCTCCAGGGCCTCTGTCAAGTCTTCTTTGTTGATCGTCATCAGATCCTGTCGTGAAATGTCCTTTTTGCTAACTAGACGAACGGCCTGCAGGCGCATGGCCCGTTCAATCAAATTGCGTACCAGTCTAGCGTTGCCACTATGTTCATGCCTTCTGGTCTGTTGCTCTATTATTTTTGCTAATTCCGCCGCCGCTGGCGATGCCAGTTGATATTGACGTTGTTTGAGCATAAGACCGGCAATTTTCATTAAATCATCAATGGAGTAATCCGGGAAAGTAATATGGATGGGAAAACGAGAGCGCAGGCCGGGGTTGGTTTCCAAAAAATAGTCCATTTCATCCTGATAACCAGCTAGGATGATGATTAGATTGTCCTTATTGTTTTCCATGCTGGTAACCATGGCATCAATGGCTTCCTTACCGAAATCCTTCTCGCCGCCCCTGGCTAAAGAATAGGCTTCATCAATAAATAGGATGCCGCCAACGGCCTTTTTTATTTGATCGCGGGTTTTGGCTGCCGTATGTCCAATGTACTCACCTACTAAATCAGCCCGCTCCACCTCAATGAGATGTCCCTTCGGTAAAACCCCCATCTCTTTAAACAGCCGGCCAATAATTCTAGCCACAGTGGTTTTACCGGTACCAGGGTTCCCTTTAAAAATCATATGTAAAACCATGGGTTCAAAAATTAATTTTTCCTTTTGTCTAAGTTTCTGGATTTCTACAAAGGCTTGAATTTCCTTAACTAGTTTTTTTACACTGTCAAGGCCAATTAAAAGATCCAGTTCACCTAGTATTTCCTGAGCAGCCTTACGGTTTATTTCACCAGGGGACGGGGCTTTATCCTGTTGGGCTGGTTGTTTAGCAGGTAAAGAAGGTCTTTTGATCAATCCCCCCTGCCTTGGCGGTTCTGGTCTGGGCGGGTTCTGCCACATTCTTATTCTAACCATAGGAGCCACCTCCGGGTAAATTTTGCGCTTTTTAAACATTATACGCTCGGAGGATCGAATAGTGACCAAGGAAAACAAAAACCCCTCCATCAGGAGGGGCATTGAAGGGGCCTGATTTTATGCTTTATTTTCCGAAAAGGAAGTATTAACCGCACGCAGTGGGCTAATGGTGGAAATAGCATGTTTGTATACCATTAACTGCTTGCCATCACTTTCCAAAATCACTGTAAAATTATCAAAACCCCTAACCATCCCTTTTAATTGAAAACCATTAATAAGAAAAATGGTTACAGGTATATTTTCCTTGCGTACCTGATTTAAAAAAGCATCTTGTAAATTTATTTGGGGTTTAGTCATGAGGGTTCCCTCCATTGGTAAAAATTTTCTATTTATGTATTTTCTATATTATGTATCTTAACTCATTCTACGTAGTTAATAAATCTCCTGCCATCTGTCTCTTAATTTCCTTCGCAATGGCTTTTTTATTTTCAAAGTGCTCCATATTAAGCCAATGAATCCTTTGGTCAGCCCGAAACCAGGTAAGTTGACGCTTGGCAAAACGCCTAGTGTTGCGTTTTAGAATTTCCGCGGCTTCCTCTAAAGAACATTCTCCCTTTAGATAACGAACAATCTCCTTGTAACCTAAGCCTTGCAGTGCAGTACCCCATGTTTCATACTGCTTTAGCAAATTTTTCACTTCATCGACCAGACCTTTTTCCAACATCAAATCTACCCGTTGTTCAATCCTTTTATATAGTAATTGCCGATCCATCGTTAGACCAAACATTTTTAGGTTATATTTGGGTGGATCTTCTTTACGGATGTACTGGTACTCTGAAATTGTTTTGCCCGTTTGGTAATATACTTCCAAAGCCCGGATAACCCTTCTTAAATCATTGGGGTGTAAGCGTTCGGCAGATTCCGGGTCTACCTCAGAAAGTTTCCTGTGCATTGCCTCGGCCCCTACCCTTGCCGCTTCACTTTTAAGTTCTTCCCTGAGACGATTTTCTTTCGCAGGAGGGGTAAAGTCATAATGATCGATTACCGACCGTACATACAAACCTGTTCCGCCCACCAGTATGGGTAAATGCCCATCCCTCGTAATATCGTCAATGAGCTGCTCTGCCTTATTCTGATACATGGCCACACTAAATTCCTCATCTGGTTCTACGAGATCAATCAGATGATGGGGAATTCCTTGCATCTCTTCAAATGTGGGTTTAGCGGTGCCAATATTCATATGCCGATAAACTAACATGGAATCAGCCGATATGATTTCCCCATTGATTATTTTAGCTAACTCTATGGCAACATCCGTTTTGCCCGCAGCCGTAGGACCAACAATAGCGATTAACGACTTTAATGGCACTTAAAACACATCCTTTTGAATAACGCCATAGGCCACCGGGGAATAGCGTCCCCCCTGTACCTTGTGAAAGTTCAAGCGTTGGAATTCTTGACTCTCACGGCTTTCTTTCATGACCACCTTCTTTCTAGCCACACGAACCGCCTCAACAATGGCTTCATTGGATAAAGGGTTGCTATTGGCAAAAAACCTTAATGGGGCCATCGAACTTGATTTTGTTTTGGGCACTCGAAACATGGGGTCAAAATAAACCACATCAAAGGCGTTGCTGGGCAGCTTACAAAGGTATTGGAGATGATGCTCATTCATCACTTTAATGCGTCGCATGGCATTGATTAGCTCCGGCTTTTCGCCAGTATAAGTACAAAGACCCCGACTGACTATTTCCGCCACAGGCTTGGCGTCTTCCAACCCCACGATGGTTCCCCGAGGACCCACCACATAACTGGCCACCAAGGCATCAGCAGCCAGTCCCAGGGTACAATCTAACAATGAATTACCTTCCTGTAAATCCATTGCTTTGATCATTTGGTCAGTTTTCCCAGCCTGTATTTCCTTTATACGCAATTTGGCTAATCCTGGATGAAAAAAAAGTTCTTGATCATCAATAACCAGGGACAATCGCTTTGGACTTACCATTAGAATAGCTGCTGCACCAGTCATTTCTCTTAGGGCTTGGAGAGAATATTTTTTTCTTTGATAGTAGGGTAGATTGATCTCCTGACTTAACTCCAGGGCCCTTTCTTCTAGCTGATTACTGCTTTTTATGCCGGTGGTAATAATAATAGAACTATTCATCGTTTGAACCTTTTTTTCAGCTCCTCTTGACTAATCTGGATTAAGGTTGGTCTGCCGTGAGGACAAGTATAGGGTTTTTGACACTGGGTCAACCCATCGAGCAGTGCCTTGGTCTCTAAGGCATTAAAACTTTGGCCGGCTTTTACCGCATCCCGGCAGGCCATCGCTGCTGCCAATTGATCAATAACCTTGTTTTTATCTATTTTCTGGACAAAATCCCCTTGGAGCCTTGCCAGCAGATCCAGAAAGACTTCCTTTGCTTCGGCTATGGCATTGATCGGTGCACCCCGCAGCAAAAAGGTATCCCCACCAAAATGTTCCAATATAAATCCTATTTCATTTAGCTCCACAATATGTTGCACAATTAATTGTGCTTCGTGGTGAGGCAGTTCCAGTGCCAGGGGTTCCAGCAGCATTTGGGCTTCTACATTTGAGCTAAGTGAATCAAGGTATTTCTCATATAAAACACGTTCGTGAGCAGCGTGTTGATCAATAATATATAAACCACCGATGCCATGGGCCAGTAAATAAGTGGGAGGTAGCTGTCCCAGTGGTGTCAGGTCAGGAAATTCCACCGCGGTCTCTGTTTGGTAAGGGCTTTTGTTTTCTTCCAGACGCGGTTGAGAAATCTTTGTTAGGGTCTCTTTCTGTTCCCTGGGGAAAAAGCTCTGTTTGGCCAAAGGGGCAGAAATATTACGGTGGTTATTAAACCGAAGCTGTCCCTGGTCGTATTTAGGAGCCTCTGTTTTAATTGGCTGCTCCAGGTTGGTGACCTTGGGATCAACAGATTCCTTATTGGCTACAGCTTCTTCCTTTGCAGCAGTGGCTGCCTCCGTTTGCGGAGGACTATTTCTACCGGGCATCATTTCCCATAGGCCTGTGATAGCCTCTGGGGCATTTAGGGAAAGACGAAGGGCTTCCATTAATTCTTCTTCAATTTCCTTTTCTCTGGCTAGACGCACTTCCATTTTTGTTGGGTGAACATTGACATCGACCTGGTTGGGGTCAATATCTATTCGTAAAACTGCAATGGGAAAGCGGCCCGGTGGAATTAACGTTTCAAAGGACCTTTGGATGATCGATGATAAAAAAACACTCCGAATATATCGTCCGTTCAAAAAGAAATTTTGATAATGCCTGGAAGCCCTGGTTAATACTGGCTTAGATATTAAGCCAGCTACTCTAACCAGGTTGCCCTGATAGTTAACCTCCAACATACTCCTAACATTATCTAATCCATAAATGACAGCCACGGCATCTTTTAGAGAATCCTTGCCAGGACTGGCGAAAAGCTGCTTTTTTCCACTATATAATTCAAACCGAACATCTGGACGGGCCATGGCAAGTCTCGTTAGCAGATCACTTACCTGACTGGTCTCAGCATTAGCAGATTTGAGAAATTTTCTTCTGGCAGGTGTATTATAAAATAGGTCCTTTACATCAATGGTTGTTCCAATGGGACAACCAACAGGGGTAACACTTTGGATGAGGCCCCCTTCAATTTGAACCGTTGTACCTGCAAGGTCATTCGCTGTTCTGGTGGTTAGGGTTACCTTGGCCACCGCAGCGATACTGGGTAAGGCCTCGCCCCGAAAGCCCAGGGTTAAGATGCTGCTTAGGTCCTCTGGGGCTTTAATTTTACTGGTGGCGTGACGTTGAAAGCAGAGCTCTGCATCTGCACCGGACATGCCTGACCCATTATCGACTACCTTGATGGAGGTTAAGCCTCCTTGGATTAGTTCCACAATAATTCTGGTTGCCCCGGCATCCAGACCATTCTCAACTAATTCCTTGACCACAGAAACCGGGCGCTCTACTACTTCACCCGCAGCAATTTTGTTTGCCGTGAATTCATCCAAAAGGATAATGCTTGCCAAGTTGTCACGTCACCCCTAACCCTTAGAACGAACTTCTTTATCTTGCGCCCGCTCATAAATCAAAAAGGTATCACTTAGCTTATCCTGCAAGTAGCTAAAATCAAACTTCCGTTGCTTAGACGCTTCATAATGATCCCTGGCTTCCCTTTGACAATCTGCACAGGCCTGGAAGGGTATGGTCACGGCATAAACATGATAATGTTTGCCGTCGGGATGATAGGCCTGGGACTCAAAACTTAGAAAACCAGGACACTGTTCACAGAGATGAACCCTTTCGATTTGCTGTTCCTCTATATGGTGTGTATCATAATAAATCGGTTTTGAGGTTTGCAAAACTTTTTTCCCCTTAGCTAGGGAATACTTATCAAATTGATGCCGGTTGGCCCAGAGGTTCTGTAATTCCTCGACAATCCGCTTAACCTCAGAGGTTACCTGAGGACTTTCTTTAAAGCTAGCCGGGTCATATTCCGGTTCAACCACTGATGTATAATCCTTCCCGGCCAAAGCCAACAGGATGGCCAGGTTGACATAGGGTAAAGCCGTCTCAATGGCATAGCCACCTTCCAGCACCGCCAGATCCGGTTTTAATTTCTCTGTTAATCTGGCATAGCCCTGGGCTGTAATTTTCATTCGACCCAGGGGATCGGTAAAGTGGTTGTCCTGGCCAGCCGAGTTAACAATAAAATCCGGTTGAAAATCTTTTAATATAGGTAGGATCAGGTTATCCACCACATAATGCAGACTAGCGTCCGTAACACCCGGTGGTAAGGGAATGTTAATGGTGGCACAATAAGCCCCAGGTCCCCCTAACTCATTGGTAAAGCCTGTGCCGGGATAAATGGTTCTGCCATCCTGGTGGAAAGAAATAAACAGTACATCTGGATCATGATAAAAAATATCCTGGGTACCGTCCCCATGGTGCACATCGGTATCCACGATGGCAATTTTTTTAATCCCGTAGGTCCTTCTCAGATAATCTACCAGAATTGCTTCGTTGTTGATATTACAAAAGCCTCGATTCCCATGCACCACCCGCATAGCATGGTGTCCCGGCGGGCGAACCAAGGCAAAGCCATTTTTAATTTCCCCACCCATTATTTTGTCACCCAGCAGCAAGGCAGACCCGGCGGCAATGCGATGAGAATCCAACACTTGCTCCTCAACCCCCGGCACGCAAAAATGAACCCGGGCAATATCATGGGCTGAAGCCAGGCGGGGAGAATATTCTGCAATTTCTGGGAGGTCCAAAATACCTTCTTCAAACATTTGATCCCTGGTATAAAGAAGCCTCTCTTCCCGCTCGGGGTGAGTTGGCGAAATTGCCCAGTCAAAGGCGGGAAAAAAAATGATACCTGTTTTTTTACTCATTTAACAACACCCCCTCAGAATCGATATAGGCTAAGATTCCCCCGGGTGTTTGGGCAGATATATGATAAAGCCTCCCTGCGGTTTGCCAGCCCCGTACCACATTAAATACTTCTTGATTGGTAATTTCTACTTCCGTGGCATACTCTTGCAACTGCATTTTTTCAGCCCGTTTGGCAATCCATGTTTTGGCCAGTTCCACTGCGGAAACTTGATCAAGCTTGCCTGCTAATTTCCCCTGGTAACCCTCTTCTTCTACAATAAAGATGCGTCTTTCTGTGTCGGCCATTAGATTGACTTGTACGGTGGGCTTAGAAACTGCTGCCCCAATGGCATTTGCCACCGGTGCATAGGGCGGTAGGACAGGCAGGCAACCCATTCTTGCAGCAATATGTGGTACAAAGCCAGCTGCTCCACCACCAACTCCCACCACATTGCGGGGGCGTACTTTTCTTTTTTGCAGCACTTCCCAGACCCGATAGGCAGGTTCCTGTTCCCATTCCAAGAACATACGTTCAATGACTTCAACGATATTGTGCACCACTAAATCCACGATCTTCTGGGCCACTGTCTGGTCATCCAGGCCAATGGGTGAGCCTAACTTGTGCATGGCCTCATGGGCCTTGGCCTGGTCTCCGATTTCTGTAATACCCAATACCCGTAAAGCATCCGTTGGTGTAGGCAGTGGACCACCCAAACAATAGGCTGAACCTACCCTCTCGGAATAGATGACAAAGTTATTCCCCAGGCGTTCCACGACACTATCCCCGCCAACGGGAACAGAACGAACTGCCAAGGCCCTTACCTGGGTAAATTGATTACCAATTTTGACCCCCTTCGAAGCCAACAAAGGCGTCCCCGATAAAATTAGTGCTAAATCGGTGGTGGTTCCGCCAATATCCACCACCAGGGAGGTTTCACCGGGGGGTGTCAGGGCCTGCACACCAAGGGTACTGGCAGCCGGACCCGAAAAAATAGTTTCCATCGGCACCTCCTCGGAGGCGGTAAGGGGTAAGGTCCCCCCATCTGCCTTGAGGATAAAGACAGGTGCCTTGATATCTCTCCGGATCATAGCATCTCTGACAGCATTGGCAAAGTAGCGGTATTTATCACGGGTGGCACAAGAAAAAACCGTATTGGCTATCCGACGGGGAAAATTTAATTTGCCGCCGGCCCGATGCCCCATTTCTACCTGCCAATCGGGATGACGTTTGATTAAATAGTCAGTTATCCTTAGCTCATGGCTATTATTTCTGGTGGAGAATTTTCCCACCACAGCAACCTTGTTATATCCTTTGGTTTCCAGCCACTTTAGCGCTTCCTCTATTTCAGATTCCGTCAGTGCTGTGATTTCACGCCCCCGGTAGTCCATCGCACCCTTTAAACAAAATACATCATCTTGTCCCCGCAGCTCTGAGTAAGTCCGCCCGGGACCTGGCAAGACCACTAAGCCAACAGGATCATATTTATTTTCTACAATCAAATTAGTCACCAGGGTAGTACTAAAAACAACCCTTTTAATGAGATGCCCAGATACCCCCTTGAGTAAGTTATCCAGGGCATCCCCTAAGGAAAGTAACAAATCGTCCTGGGTTTCTACCTTGGCGGTTGCACGTACAGTACCGCCATCCAGTAGAACAGCATCCGTACATGTGCCGCCTACATCGATTCCTATTAACATGACGGCCCTCCTAACATTATATATCTATGTTATTTCTGCAGTATACAATTGACCTCCCTAAATAGACCATGATTCAGTTTAACATAATTTATCCAATTTTTGCAAAGAGTCACAGGAAGTAACCCTATTTATTACTAAGCTTTTTTTGCAAGTTAGCTAAAAAGTTTAGGCTTTCCAGCGGTGTCATGTTATTGAGATTGAGGGCTAAAATTTCTGTCTCCAGTTCGCTTGGGGTTGTAGCGAATATGGCTAACTGCTCACCTGCTGCGGCAGTTTGGGTCTTACCGGACACCACTTCCTGGGCTGCCCTTTGATGAAATTCCAACTGCTGTACCAGTTCCCCTGCCCGCTGGATGATCTCGGTAGGTACTCCGGCCAATCTGGCACAGTGTACCCCATAACTTTTACTGGCTTTGGCACGCACTACCTTGCGCAGAAAGGCAACCTCCGCCCCCTGTTCCTTTACGGCTGTGGCATAGTTGTTAAGTCCCGGCAAGAGGCCTTCTAATTCAGCAAGTTCATGGTAGTGTGTGGAAAATAATGTTCGACAGCCAACTTTAGTATGCAAATACTCAATAACCGATTGGGCAATGGCCATCCCCTCTAAGTTGGAGGTGCCCCTGCCCAGTTCATCTATAATGACTAAGCTCTTTGACGTGGCATGGTCAATGATTTGCTTTGTTTCATACATTTCCACCATAAAGGTACTTTGACCGGAGCTAAGATCATCGGAGGCACCCACTCTGGCAAATATCCTATCCACCAGGCCAATATTAGCCTGGGCAGCGGGGACAAAACTACCCACCTGGGCCATGAGGACAATTAAAGCTACCTGTCTTTGATAGGTGCTTTTACCACCCATATTCGGGCCGGTAATTAAACACAACCGATCCCCCTGGTTGTCCAAATAGGTGTCATTGGGTACAAAACCACCCGGACCCAGGGTGTTTTCCACCACTGGATGTCGCCCGTCCTTGATCTTTATGATACCCTTATCGGATATTTCCGGGCGAACATAACCATACCTGGTTGCCGCCTCCGCCAGAGCTATCAGGGCGTCCATTTCAGATAGCAGGGATGCAGTCTGTTGGATACGGTTGACCTCCTGAGCGATTCTGTTTCTAATGTCAACAAACAAGTTATATTCAAGATCCACCAGCCTGTCTTCGGCGCCTAGGATTAAACTTTCGTATTCCTTCAACTCAGGCGTAATAAAACGTTCCGCATTGGCCAGGGTCTGTCTTCTTTGGTAATACTCCGGTACCATTCCTAGATTAGCCCGGGTAACTTCCAGATAATAACCAAAGACCTTGTTAAAACCCACCTTTAGACTCTTAACTCCGGTCTTTTCCTTTTCCCTTGCCTCCAGCCCAGCCAGCCACCTTTTACCATCCCTGGCTGCTGTCCTAAGCTGGTCAACCTCTTGATGATACCCGTCTTTAATTAAGCCGCCATCGCGCAAAGATATTGGCGGATTTTCCGCCAGGGCAGTGCCTAGAAGTTGGCGTAAATCATCCAGGGTATCGAAATGCTCATAAATGTTTTTTAGCAATTGACTGTTGCATTTTGCCAAGGCATCATAGATTAGGGGAAGCTTTTCCAGGGAGCCCAGCAGGGCCATCAGATCACGTCCATTGGCACTGCCATAGGAAGCTCTGGCTACTAAACGCTCCAGGTCATAGATATTTTTTAATGCTCCGGCCAATTCATCCCGCAGCAGTAGGGAGTTAACCAGTTCTTCCACTGCATCGAGACGATCCTCAATTTTATTGCTATGAATCAGGGGTTGTTCCAACCAATTTTTAAGTTTTCTCCCCCCCATGGCAGTTTTGGTGGCATCAAGCACCCCCAACAAGCTCCCCTTTTTATCGCCATCCCTGAGGGATTTAGATATTTCCAGGTTGCGACGGGCGATACTATCCAGCACCATAAAGGTCTTGGGGGAATATGCTTTGATTTCAGTTAAGTGGGGAAGCTTTCGTTTCTGTGTCGTGATTAAATACTTCAGCAACATCCCCGCAGCAATACAAATACCCGGCCTATCCTGATAAGCCGAGCCAATGCCAGCCCCAAATTGATCCTTTAGTATTTCTATGTAATCAGCAGCCAGTTGATCTTCTTCTATGGTTGTCATGGTAGTGGCGTTAAGAGCATGAATAACCTGCGCTAATTTCTCATATTGATTAATCTCCGGTGTTAGCAGCAATTCCCTGGGAGCTAATCGCCCCAGTTCATCCAGCAAGTCTTCTAAGGCCCAAGGGCCAACCAATTCGGTTACTTGAAATAACCCGGTGGATAAATCTGCTATGGCCATACCAAAGGCCGAAGTTCCCGTCTCACACAGAGCCACCAGATAATTGTTGTCCTTCTCACTGAGGGTACTTCCCTCAACCACCGTCCCAGGGGTAACCACCCTGATTACTTCCCTTTTAACAATACCCTTGGTTGCCTTGGGATCTTCCATCTGCTCACAAATGGCTACTTTATAACCCTTATCGATTAGTTTGCTAAGATAGCTATCAACGGCGTGGTAGGGTACCCCACACATGGGAACCCGCTCCGGTTCCCCAGCCTCCCGTCCAGTGAGGGTTATTTCCAGTTCCCGGGAAGCCAAGATGGCATCCTCAAAAAACATTTCATAAAAGTCCCCCAGACGAAAAAATAACAGGGCATCCGGATTCTGTTTTTTAATGTCTAAATACTGTTGCATCATTGGTGTTAGGGCCACAAAACATCTCCTCCCGCAACCAATTATATCATAGCTAACAACCGGCTATTAGAAAAACTTGGCTCGTTTATGCCCTTAAGGGTACGCCAAATATAGCGCACCCTTAAGGGCACAAGCGAGCCTTAGCTTTTCTATCCTGATAATCGCTTTCTATTATCATTGTTCGGATGGTGCCGACCAGCGGCATGAAAGTCTTATACTATCATCCTTAAAATCTTATATTTTTGATAGTAAAAGAAAAACCCCCTTGGCCAAATAGCCAAGGAGGTCACTCTTATGTAATATCTAAACGTAATATCGAATGTCGTAGACCTACGACCGTTCTTTAGCCTCAACTGAAGGAGCCTGTACCGCAATTGCAACCCTGGGGTTGCCTTGGTCCCTCAATGCCCTCACTGATTTGATCATTAACCTGGTTAAGGAATTTTTGGAATTTCTCTTGAATTTCTGCAAACTCCCGAATTAAGTTATTGCCCATCATTTTGTCTTCCACTGCATACACTTCATTTAATTGCTCATCGGACAACTCTTTCCCCTGCATACGCAACATATGATGGGACTGCTGAAGTTGTTGAAATCCTTCAATTAAGGCCAGCGCATCAACATCAGCCATCATCCTAGACTCTTTTTCCCGCATGGTTTTATATTCTTCAGACTGGGCGATTAGCTTGCCTAATTCCAAGGCCTTTTCTAGGATAACATTACTCATAAATTTCACCTCCCAAAGAAATATACAGAGAATCTATACTATGGCACCCTTCGGTACCAGTTCTCCCTCTAATAGGTTTGGCCGACCCTTGGTTATTTTAACCTGAACAAGTTTTCCAATGAGTTTTATGTCCCCTCGAAAAACCACCAGCTTGTTGGTTCTGGTCCTGCCTGCCAGCAAATCTGGATTCGTCTTGGTTTCCCCTTCAACCAAAACCTCCAGCATCCTGCCTTCCTCCTGCTGATTATTCTCCAAAGAAATTTGCCCCTGCAGCTCTATGAGCCTTTGAATTCTTTCACTCTTCACTTCCTCTGGAACTTGCTCCATCTTAGCCGCCGGAGTACCTGTGCGCATGTTATAAACAAAGGTAAAGGCACTGTCATAACGCACTAGCTTTACCAGGTCTAGGGTATCCTCAAAGTCTGCTTCGGTTTCACCCGGAAACCCTACCATTAAATCCGCAGTGATACTGGCATTAGGAACGGCTTCTTTAATCTTTCTGATTAATTCTAAATAGTGTTCCCTGGTATAGCCACGATTCATTAATTTTAATATCCGATTACTGCCGGCCTGGGCAGGCAGGTGGTAATGCTCACAGACCTTTTTGGTGGAAGCAATCACATCAATCAGCCTCTGATCAAAATCCCTGGGGTGGGAGGTCATGAATCGGATTCTTTCTAAGCCTGCAATTTTATCTAAGGCCAAGAGAAGATCTGCAAAGCGGTAATGATCAGCAAACTCCTTACCATAGGAATTCACATTTTGCCCCAAAAGGGTTACCTCTTTAAAACCTTCCTGAACCAGTGCCTTTATCTCATTAATAATTTCCTCCGGCTGCCGGCTGCGTTCCCTGCCCCTTACATAGGGGACAATGCAATAGGTACAAAAGTTATTGCAGCCGTACATAATGGTCACCCAAGCCTTCAGCTTGTCTTTGCGTTTAACCGGTATGTTCTCTTCAATTCCTTTTTCCGTGGCCCATACCTCTAAAATTGCCTCGTGGTTTTCCTGGACCTGGTGAATCATACGGGGTAATTCATGAATATTGTGGGTACCAAAAATCAAATCCACAAAGGGAAAACTATGTCTGATTCGTTTGGCAGCATCCTCCTGCTGGGGCATACAACCACATACAGCCAATATTAAATCCGGCTTGGCCACCTTCCGTTTTCTCAGTCGTCCCAGCAGCCCAAACACCTTGCTCTCTGCGGTCTCCCGCACGCAACAGGTATTTAAAATAATAATATCTGCTTTCTCCTGGGTATCCGTCGGACTGTACCCTAAATCTTCTAACATGCCGGCTAAGGACTCCGAATCTCTTTCATTCATTTGACAACCAAAGGATTGGATATATGCAAACTTTCCTTCGCCTATTTTCTTATTGAATGATTCATAGGTTGTTCTTTCTGTCATTTATGTTAACCTCCGCCTAGGGTGGAAAATAATCTTAAGCATTAACATTTTCCCATATTTACCCCTGGATTGCAAACTATTACTATTCGTTTTAGGCTTTGCAAGGTAAAAATACTGTTTTTCATACCATAACAACCAAAAGGACCATGGATAACGCCAAATGGTTTTTAATCTTGCGCGTTAAAATCTTAAAGGGGGCGATCAATCGCCCCCAGCCTATACCCTTTTCATAAAGTTTGAATCGCTTTCATTCATATACACAAGGTCATTCATCCTTTTTTCACTTACCTGGAGGTTCTGGCATCGGCGGCTTCATATGGGCATACATCTTATCCTGTCTTTTCCTTTCTTCCTCTACCCTTTTATTACTGAGCAAAAATACCAACGGTAATACCAAGGCAATGATGATCGCACTAATTATAAATGTATCGTCCAAGGCATTCATAAAGGATTGTCTGGCTACCATGCCAGAAATCACCCCTAAACTGGCTTGCTCCGCAGCACCTCCGGATAAACCAGCGGCGGCCAATGGCCCTTTTAGCTGAGACAAAGCCTGTTGCACGCCTAGAGAATCCACACCCATTGATTCTGTATAGAGGGCTGTGTGAAAGGTTTGGCGCTGCGTCATCGTATAGGTTAAATAGGCGATCCCCATTGAAGAAGAAATCTGTCTCACCGTGTTATTGAGCGCCGAGGCCCGGCTAACTAAAAACCTAGGAATGGTATTCATCCCTGCATTTGTTAAAGGCATGCTTGCTAAACCAAAACCAACTGCTCGGACAGCCAGAATTAACTGAATATCCCTGTAAGCAGTATCCAGGCTTAAAGTATGTAGATAATAAGTCATCACGACAACAATGGACATACCCATTATACCAAGCCAAAAGGCCCCAAATTTATCAAACAACTTGCCCCCTATTGGTTGCATCAATCCTGTTATCAAAGCCATTGGCATTAACATCAGGCCGGTCTCCATGGGTGTATAACCCAGCAGATTCTGAGCATAGATCGGGATTAAAAAAACAACTGAAAATAAGGCAACGGTTGAAATACTGGTTGCCACCAGACTGGCTGCAAAGACTGAATTATTGAGCAGTCTAAGATTGATCAGGGGTTGTGGTGTTTCTAGTTCCCACAGAACAAATAAAAGGAGTGAAAAACCAGATATCAAGAACAGTGTGACGATGTATTGGGAGGTCCAGCCCTTATCCTGACCTTCACTAAGTGCCAACAGCAATGCAAAACAACCAATGGTACTCAATATCATACCTGGTATGTCTGGTTTAATATTTTTCTGGATTGGTGTTTCCTTTAAAAACGTTATTGAAAGAAAAATTGCTGCAATACCGATGGGAACATTGACGGTAAAAATCAAACTCCAACTAAAGTTATCCACCAGGTATCCTCCAAGGGTTGGCCCGATGGCCGGTGCGGTAATTGCCGAAACACCCCAAATTCCCATGGCGGCCCCAATCTTTTCACGGGGAAAAATTCTGAAAATCATGGACATGCTAATGGGGATAATCATGCCCCCGCCAATGGCCTGAATCACCCTAAAGATGGTTAAGGAGGTAGTATCCCAGGCCATGCCGCATAATAATGAGCCAAGGGTAAAGGCAGCCACGGACCAAATATACATAAATTTATTACCAAACCTGTCCCCTAGATAACCGGTAATGGGTACCACCACGCCTGTGGTAAGCATATACCCCGTCAAAATCCATTGGACTTCCTCTGCTGAGGAGCCAAACAGCGTCATAAATTTGGGTAATGCTACATTCACAATACTACCGTCTAGGATGGCCATAAAGCAACCAATGACCAGTATCATGAGAGATCCCCACGGAAGCCTTTGATCTTCTTGTTTCTCCCGGGGCGGCAAATTACCGTTAGAGGGACTATGATCCTTTTTCAGGGAAATCACCCTTTACTTGAGATGTATTTTAACAATGGCGTTCATACCAGGAAGTAAACGTTTGTTCTGATCGTCATCAATATTAATTTTAACGGGCACTCTTTGTGTCACCTTGGTAAAGGAATTGCTGCTGCTCTGCTGGGGTAGTAAAGAGAAAACAGAATTAGCTGCTTCACCAATCGATACAACGTTACCTTTAAAACGCATACCGGGAAAAGAGTCTATGGTATATTCAACAGCTTGACCAATGTTTATCTTATACAAATCATTTTCCTCAAGGTTTGCGGTGATATACAGATTATTGGGGTCTACCATCATGGCCACGGGTGAACCCGGTGCCGCTATCTCCCCAACATGGGCAATCTTTTTAACTACCGTTCCAGAGATGGGTGCCTTGATCACCGTTAGATCTAGATTGGTCCCCGGAGCCAATGTAACATCCGACAACCTTCCCATGACTTCACCTTGTTGTAAATTCATACTTTCTTCCACTGGTAACTCAATAATTTGGCCGGATACTTGCGGGCTAACTTTTACAATATTGCCGTCAACTTTTGCATCTTCTGTTGCAACATAGTGGGTATCTTGATACCAGTAGTAATAAGTCACGGAGGCAAGGGTAATTACCATTGCCACTAAAAGCACTACGATTTTCTTTTTCTTCATATGTACCTCCCACTGAGTAGCTTTCGGGTTAGTATGCATGTGTTTAATTAGTTGCCGGATATTAAAACTTCTGCAAACATCCCAGGTTTTAAAAGATATTCAGGGTTGTCGATCCGAACATTGATTCGATAACCCTTTGTTTGAGGATCTGCAGCAAAAGCAATGTTACTTATTTTGCCGATAAAGATCTGGTCAGACACAGCACCTACTTTCACCTGTACTTCCTGACCCTGCTTCAATTTATTGATCTGGTTTTCATTAACAAAACCCTTTACGACAACCCGATTCAGGTTAACCAGTGTCAGTAATACATTTTGTGTTCCGGCCATTTCACCGGGGTTAATATTTTTAGCAGTGATAACACCGGCAAAGGGTGCTTTGATAAACATATCGTCATAGGTAACCTGTCTTTTCTTTAAAGTGGCCTGGGTTGTTTTTAGACTGGCTTCTGATCTTTGAAAGGGTCCTTCATACGTTTTTTCATAATCAGCCTGCGAAATGGCCTGAGAGATTAGTAATTCCTTACCCCTCTGGTAATTCTTCTGATCCAGATCAAATTGTACTTGGGCACTGTTTACAAGGGCTGCTGCCTCTTCAATTTCAGCCGCTTTATCTGCCGCTTCCAGGCTGATCAATAGCTGTCCCGCCTTAACCTCCGTGCCAATATCCACGTTAACTTGAGCTACTTTACCAGCAACTTTGCTGACGATATTTGCTATTTCCACCGCTTCTATTTTGCCGCTCACTGTAATTTTGTTATCTTTGGCTTCAGCAGCACGACCTGTTGAAGTGGTGCTTGTACTTGCTTGTTTCTTAGTCTGTGGCGTCTGAGACATTATATTATTCTGGCTACAACCAATTTGAAAGATACAGAGCAAAGCCAGTGTACCGATAAGCGCTATTTTTTTTGTCACTTCCGTTCCCTCCGTTCCGTCCTTACCTCAATGAACAATAAATCACGCACAAAAATAATCCTCCTTCTGTTCGCAACTCTCGGATTGTATTTTTTTCATCCCTTCCCCCTATTCCTCAAATGTCGTGACAATCAATCCAATTACCGTACCTAGCTAAAATTTTAAAAAATACCCACCTTAACCTGCTTGAAAAATATTTGTAAGAAGGGTATTTGTTTTGGGTTCTATTTTTCCGAAATTGGATTACAAGGTAATGATACGAACTTTTATAATCTTGATCGTTCGGACCAATAATAGGTTGAAATGTGCTGTCCCAGTTCAACGATTTGCGAATTTCTAATGACATATGTTCTTTTGCGACCGATTGGGTAATACCGATACCCATCTACAAACTTTTTAAGTTTATACCCACTTCTTTGAAGGCATTTAGGGTCAAAACAAGCAGCCATATGGGCATCATAAGAGTTTTTAAAAACCATTTCATTTCTCATCATAACTCCCCCTTACTGCTTAAAAAATCTTTTTGAGATTAGGTACGCAATAGAACCAGCCGTTAAAAACAATAGCAATGCTAACTCGATTTTCAGCATTTTTTTACCCCCTGAAAAACCGCACATAAGTTGTTGTATTGGCGTCCGCTAGTTGGTTGTCAAAACAATCATTTGTCTAAAAAAATTATCCAGCCAGATTCCCATACTCAATCAATTGCTTTAGCCATCCGATCCAGCCTGGCTTCCGTTACAATCCGTGCAAGAAAAGACACACGACAAAGACGATTCGAAGTGTTTTTCTAAGCTTTAAAGCATCCTATATGTTACAATATAGCTAGGTAATATCTATTCGGCAAGTAGGCACTTTTTTGTGCTAAAGTACCCAAAAAGATACTTAAAACATTGGGAGTGAAGAAATGATCTATACTGGGAAAAAGCATGAGAATTGCCACATGAAAGAAAACTGTTTAAAGTATGAAATATGCCCAATGATGTTGGTACAAAAAATACTTTCCGGCAAATGGAAAATATTAATCCTGTGGTATTTAAGTTACAGCATACTCCGATTTAATGACATAAAAAAAAGATTACCCTTTGTAACTCAAAAAATGCTCACGCAGCAATTAAGAAGTTTAGAAAAGGATAATCTTATATTCCGAAAGGTATATCCCATTGTTCCCCCAAGAGTGGAATACGGGTTAACACAAACTGGCAAAAGAATAATTCCGATACTGGAGATGATGCATGGTTTCGGGGCAGAGTATTTAGCAGAAGGATATGTTGGTGCGTCCTTGTTGTCCGATTTTGTTACCGATGGAGAGAAGGAAAAGGAAGGACTGTGTCCTCCTGGGCTGTCGAAGGAAGATATTGGGCAGTAATGGATCTAGTGGATTTATCATCACTCTTCATTTCCTCAACGCGATTCAAAAAACACCCCAAAGGGTGCTTTAACGTTGAAATTTAAGAGTCATGTCGGGCATATATTCACGTATTGTGGTAAAAGGTTCGTCTATAAATCTCTGTTCATCTGCTAGCATTTTTTCTAATACACTTCTCTCAACAATTCCATAAGGTTTTACAACTCCCATTGGATGGTGAATTTCCGATGAGAGGACACCACCTTGAACTTCACCAATATCGAGTCCATCAAGGATAAATGTGTATTCGCCAATTACTGCTCCATTTTCGGTTACCTGCATGCCAACCCGGTTGTTTTTACCGCTGAAATAATGACTTAACATACCAAAAATGTGTGGGTGTTTTTGAGTAAGGGAATTTACAACCCTTCTACGCATGGGAACCAACTTTTCTTTCATCAATAAATCAAGCTCAGTCATAACAATTCCTCCTTAAATTATTGGTTGAAAATTATAATTCCCTCTTATGCTGGCTAAATACATTATCTTACGAATTGTTACTTGCAAAACAAGGTATTTCAGGAATATGGAAAGAAACTATTATGGTAAAGATAAAATCTTTGGCCAGATGTACGAAGGCATTATTTTTGGGGGTGATTTTGTGTCTCGGCCCATCACTTTTAGTAAATCAACCAATTTTCTACCTAGAAATAAATTTTTACGCTTTGGTCTATTGATCTTTATCATGTGGCTTCTGGTATCCATCTACTTTTATTTTCAGCACCATCGAACAGACAAGGTATTTCACTTAGATAAAGAGGTGCAGTCTGGTGATAACTTAATAAAATTTAAAGAACTCAGGCTTGTTAATTATACATCAAAGGATCAATCACATTTTTGGATACCTTGGTATTTTACCTTTTCAAGCAATCTCCCCGCACCTCTTAGGGAGCCGTTTATTAATATCTGCATGTTCTATACGCCCAGCCGTTATGAGTTTAGTGATGAGGTAGGTACACTCTCTTTATCCGGGTATATTATTTCCCCAAAGGGGAATTTCTCACATGAGGATTTTAGGAATCGGTTGGATATTTGGCTTTGCGGCCCCAATGAAGTTGGATATGTTGGGGGCAGCAGCACCCAAGCAAGTTCGCAATATCATGATTTCCTATTTTTTACTATTCATGGAAATCATGCCCCACTCAATACTCAGGAAATATCGCTCATCATTGACGATAAAATAAATAAGCACAGGGATAAAATCGCTCTTGATCCGGTTTGGGACACAGAAATTCACACATTTTTTAACAGAAAGAAAAATTTTAATTATATTGATCCGGATGTTACGGTAAAAAGTTTAATTGATTTAGCCAAGGATAACCGTATTTCTGAAGCAAAGGATCATGTTCTGCCGGAAAAACAAAATGATTTTAAATGGGAACTTCTAAAGCACCCCCATTGGCAAACCCCTGCAGAACCCAATATCAACTATCTAGGAGAGTATCTGGACTATCAAAATGTTTTCACTTATTCCTTTGTTTTTGGTGAATTCAAGGAAGATGATTTTAGGGGTATTGCCAAACAGGAATTCTTCCTCATCGACACCAAGGATGGCTGGAAAGTAATCGATGTATCCCCTGTCCAAAAATTATAAGCGAACCGATTTATCCAATTGTCTCAACCCTCGTAAAGCATAGAACCCTCATTTTCATGGGGGTTCCATTCTTTACCGTTAAGAACCCCTTTTTTTGGCTTAACCATTGTATTATAATTTCTTAGGTGAATGTAATATATTAAATCGTAGCCCATGTAAGCACCTTTTCTGTGATATTCTATTTAGTAATCATAAAATACTTGCATAGGAGAAAGCATAAATGATTAATTTCAAAAAAGTAGCATTAGACGATAAACAATGGATGGAGAATATTCTTAGCATTGCCCAGTTGGGTGTTAGCCATCAAAATTTCACGAATATATTTGCCTGGTCCGAAATCTATCATTATCGTGTGGCCCAAATGAATGACTTCCTCGTTGTTAAAGGCAGAATATCCACCGGTGATTATTACTTCTATCCCGTAGGTCTAGGTGACCCCAAAACCATATTAGAGGCAATGAAACAAGATGCCGCTGACTGTGGCCATGAATTTATACTATTAGGCCTAACGCCGGAGAATGTAAACGAGCTTACTAAATTGTACCCCAATGGCTTTGTATATAAAGAGATGCGGGACAGCTTCGATTATGTTTATCTCCTTGATAAGCTAGTCACATTAGCGGGCAATAAACTCCATTCCAAGCGCAATCATATCAACCGCTTTAAAGCAACAAACAATTGGAGTTTTGAACCGATATCCCCTGATAATCTCCTCGAGTGCTGGAAGATGAATTTAATCTGGTGTAAAAAACACGGCTGTGCCGAAGATAAACAGCTTGCCAATGAGGACTGTGCCGTGCGCCGCTCCTTTAAAAACTTTGCGCCCCTTGGTTTAGAGGGGGGACTCATTCGTTTGGATAATAAGGTTATTGCCTACACCATGGGGGAAAAATTGAATGCCAACACCTATATCATTCACATCGAAAAGGCCTTTGGCGAGATCCGGGGTGCCTATCAAATGATCAACCGTGAATTTGCAGCCTTTATCCAAGAAAAATACCCGGAAATAATTTATGTCAACCGCGAGGAAGACATGGGCTATGAGGGCCTGAGAAAGGCTAAGTTATCTTACTACCCAGACAAAATGGAGGAAAAATATGAGGCTAAAATTATTCTGGCTTAAGATATTTAAGGGAATTTAATCATGCTCGAATTTAGACAGGCAAAAAAAGGTGAGATAAACCGCCAAAAGGAAATATGGAAAATTTGCTTTGGGGATCCTGACAAGTATATTGATTTTTACTTTGCCAATCGATACAAAGAGCAGGAAACCCTCCTCCTACTGCACAATGAGGCAATTGCCGCCATGCTGACCATGCTGCCGGTGGAAACAGTGACCCCGAAAAAACGTATGTTTAATACAGCGATGCTCTATGCCATTGCAACACACCCAAGGAAACAAAATAAAGGCTTTAGCACCCGTTTAATGGACTACAGCGACCAGCGTCTTATGGCAAGTGATTGCGTCCTCTCCATTCTTGTTCCTGCAGAGGAGCAGCTTTTTGCCTTTTATCGCCAACGGGGCTATCAGAATGGATTCTATATTAGGGAGATCCCATTGAACCAGGCTATCATCGCTGGTTTATCCATTAACAAACCCTGCCAATGCACCATCTCCCCCATTAGTCCTGAAGAATATAACCAGCGCAGAAATAAACAGCTTTGCAATAGACTTTACGTTGCCTATGCGGATGAGGATATTGCCTATCAGAAAAAGCTCTCCCAACTGTCCGGGGCAGACCTCTATGGCATCGATGGTGAAAACATTCAGGGTTGTGCAGCTGTCGAAAGGGTAAATTCTGATAAGGTACTGATCAAGGAAATGCTAGTACCAGATGAGGTTCTTAACGAAGCTATCAAACGTATAGCACAGCATTTGAAAGCACCGGAATTTATCCTCCGCACACCTGCCCATCTAGCGGAACATTTAGGTGGCACGATCCGACCCTTTGGCATGGTAAGAATCCTTAAAGATATTGATTTGAAGATAACAGCGGAACATTTAGGCTACCTTGGTTTTGCCTTTGACTAGACAGGTAAGGGGACCTTTTGTTTGCCACCGTGGCAAACAAGAGGTCCCCTGCATCTGACAAATCATAGTTTTAAACATGCCGAAGCCTTGACTGTTTTTACCCCCAAGACCCGCTTCAAAGGCAATCTTCAGCATTTGCCAATCACCACAAATCACAAGATCCCCTAACCAACCTTTAATAATAAAACCTATCAATGTAGAAAATTTCCTTTTACCGGGTGCATAGAAATAAATAGTTACGGATGCAAGCATTCTTCTTATAAAAGGTTTCACTCTTAAAATCCGGTGTAGGTTCATATCTATCTGAAGTCCTTTAAAGCACCTTATCGATTTTTTCCTTTTTAGCCTTTTTTGAAAGGAATAGTGGCTAGAATAGAGAAGTAGTCTTTAGAATAATTTGGCTTCCGCCATACCATAAAGGCCTAGGGGGGATTAAGTATGGCCAATGAGGATATTTTAAGACAATTACTCGAAACACAAAATAAAATATTAGAAACCCTTAAGAACCATGATAGTAAACTGGATGCCTTATCAGAAAACGTTAAGGGTTTAGAAAAAAGCCAACTAAAAATGGATCATCGACTCAGTTCACTTGAGAATGGTCAACAAAAAATGACTGACCGACTTAACTCTCTCGAAAAAGGTCTGCAAAGAGTAGAGACCAGAATTGAAAACGAGCTAACAGAAAAAATCCGCGGACTCTATGATTCAAGGGAAGTTACTAACGATAAATTTGATCAAATACTTAATAAACTAACTGACCTGGAAAATACAAGTGACTATGTTTTACTTAAACTAGCCCAGCACGAGGTAAAGCAATTTACCAGTCAAAGGAAAATGATTAAGTAATCGCCACACAATTATCTCTCATCCATCTTTCAGCATCTATGGTGGCAAACGAAAAGTCCCGCCGCCACCCTTATCACTATTGTCTAAACCTTATAAAGAAGGTGGTTCCGGTGGGGGTTGTTTCTACATCTACCCTTGCATTATGCCTTTCCGCAATGCTGTAGCAGGTTGCTAAACCCAGTCCCGTACCTTCGGCTTTGGTCGTAAGAAAGGGTGTTCCAAGTTTTGGCAAAATATCCTTATTGATGCCCGGTCCTTCGTCTTTTATTTCCAAAACTACATCTTGATCCTTTGAGTAGGTTTGAATGGTTAAAAATCCACCTAAAGGGGTTACTTCTAATCCGTTATGGACGAAATTAAGGATTAGTTGTTTAATTTCGTCTTTACTTAATAAAAGCTCCGGAACCGGTTCTAGTTTAATACTAATATTCTTACTAGAATTAAGGGCATCGGAAGATATTAAGGGGTACATGTTTGCTATCAAATCATTTAGGTTCGTTCGTTCTAATTCCTTGGGCTTATTTCTGGCAATTGATAAAAAGTCTGTAATTATACTATTGGCTCTGTCTAGTTCTTTGATCATTAGATTAAAGTATTCTTGATGCTTGGCAAACTCTTGATTTCCAGAAAGCAATTGCAAAAAACCACGCACGGTGGTCATAGGATTTCTTACTTCATGGCCTATGCCAGCAGCCAATTGACCAATAAGGTTTAAACGATCCAGTCGGCCAATTTCCCTCGTTAAGTTTTTATAGTCGGTTAAATCATTAAAAACCAGTAAATAACATTTCTCATTGTTAAAATTGATGATATCGACAGAAAGCAATCCTTCCATTAATTTTCCTGATTTGGTCTTTACACAAATTTCTAGGTTACGCAGACAACTGTTCTTGTGCATGGTTTTTTTGATTTCGCAAACTTTTCGTTTATTAAGGCACAAAAAATCATAGAGATCTTCTATTTTAGATCCTACTACTTCATCATGACTTAATTCACAATTTATAAGAAAAGCCTCATTAATATCGATGCATTCATGAGATTTTGTACTAATAATAGCCATCGGATTCGGGCCTGCAAAAAAAACCTTGGCAAACTGTTCCTTGGATTGTCGAAGTTGTTCTTCAGCCAACTTTCGTTTTGTAATATTATGATTAATACTTACCCATGCTTCTGATAAACCATCGCCATTTAATATAGCAAAAACTTCAAAGTCCCCAACAAAGGTACTACCGTCCTTACATTTTTGAAGTATTTCGCCCCTCCACCTTCTATTATTCTTTAATGCATTGAGTATATCTGACTGGATTTCACCTGAATTAGCTTCTGCATTGAACATACCTGGTTCCTGACCAACTAATTCACAAAATAAATAACCATAACACATTTCAAATCTTTTGTTAACAAAAATTATTTTACCTTCTAAGTTTGTCACAAGGATGGAGTTTGGTGAATAGTTGATAATAAAAGAAAATATCTTGTTAAGGTCAATATCTTTCTGCGTGTTGCCAATTGATGTGATTTGATTCATAATATAGCATCACATCCTACAATTCGTTTCTATTTTATTCAATTTTTTACCATTATGTTTCTTTTTGACAGCTCATAATTCCTTCTGTTTTTTTAAACCAGTTAAAAACTTTAGGGTAAGTTATTGTACTATAAAAAGTAAAACACAGGCGAAATGCCTGTGTTTTACTTTTTATTAAAAACCTTTGTGCCTTAACAGGGTTTCTATTAAAACGTTTGTATCCAATGTGACATTAGGAACAACCCAGAGGGCCAAAGCAACGATAGCCATCGATAAGATTGCAATGATTACTTTCCTCAAATACGGACCACCCCTTTCATAACGTTAATCGGATAAAAATAATAAGTTCATTTTATGCCCACTAGTATAATCTATATTTTTTTTAATTGCTAGCTTTCCCGTGACTTTCTTAAAATTTTTTATAAATATGGGGAAGCTATTTTAGTAAAAATAAATTCTTAGGAGGACAAAATGTTAAAATTAGGGACGATCTTATATTTCCTAATTATAGGCACGGTTATCCTTTTTTTATTAACCCTAATAGCAAGCAAAATAAAAATTCGTTGACCCCTAACCAATTTTTGCGCCAGGAATCAGAGTGTCGCTACGGATATCATCAATATTGTTGGCAGCTTGTCCCACTATACCATAGATTGCTACTGCACCCACATTCGTGGCAAGGGCAGTCTTTGACATTCGTCAACCTCCCACGTTTTACCTTACTATTGCCATAATTACCTTGATCATTCAAAACTTAACAATTAGGGATCACTTCACGTTGGTAATAATCTTTCCATATATTAAAGCATGAACAAAGAAGGAGGTTGGGTCTTATGTCCAATAAAGTAATTTATATTGGCGTTGGTTTTGTAATTTTTATTTTTTTTATTGTTTTATTATTGATTTTGTTGGGTGTTTTCTAGTCAATTCGTGTAATCGAGTCGGCTATGAGCCGTGGGCTTTAAAGGCCCATGGCTCACGGGCATCCGGCTTGTGACCTTTTAAACCATTGAATGGTCTCTTTAAGGCCTTGCATTAGCGATACCTTAGGCTGCCATTGTAATACCTGTCGAGCCAGGTTGGTGTCGACACAATAGGCAAATTGTTCCCCCTTTTTATAGGTCATTTTACCAATCTCTAATCGCTCAGAACAATCTAGCATGGTGGCAATTAGTATCGCCACATCCTTGATTGGTTGGGAAAAACCCTGCCCAATATTAAATATACCCCCGGCCGCCCGGGGGTTATTTGCTGCCAACCATAAGGCCTCCACTACATCACTTACATAGATGAAGTCGCGATATTGTTCCCCACCAGTCATGGGAAAGGGCTGATCTGCCAATAAAGTTTTGATTAATTGACTGATAAAAAAACTCTCATCCTGGCCCGGCCCATAAATCAAGGTGAACCTTAGGGTAACCACTGGCAGCTTAAAATACTCATAACAAAGCTTTCCGAGGGAGGTTGCAGCAGCCTTGGCAGATCCATAGGCAGAAACCGCCTGCAATCCCTGATGCTCCTGATAAGGAGCAGGTCCCCTGCCATATTCAGCTGCACTACCAGCTAAAATCACCGATTCACATTTTAAACCATCTAATGCATGAAAAAGATTCATGGTTCCTAAAAAGTTTATTTCATAGGCCTCCTGAATAGCCTGCCAGTTATAGCCCTGAGGCCTGACACCAGCCAAATGATACACGATATCTGGTCTAAAACATTGTATTTGCCTCTGTAGATTAGCAAAATCATTCAGGTCACTTTGAATGATCTCTATATCGTTGTCTTCCTTTATACAGCTTTGATTGGACCTGATAACAGCACCAACCTTTACATTTTCCTGTCCGAGACGCTTTATTAGATGAGTGCCAATAAACCCACTGGCTCCGGTTACCAAAACCCGTTTTTTTGCTAACAAGCCCTTCACCTCCTTAAAGACCTCTCTATCCTATCCTGGAAACTAGCCCATCATTCAGCGGTGTCAGGCACTTTCAACCAACGACGATACCACTCCAGCGTACGGACTAACCCCTTGGCTAAATCCCAGCTTGGCTGCCAATCTAACAATTCCCTTGCTTTACTACTGTCACTATATTGGTTAAAGATTTCCCCACCTAGGGAATTCCCACCCAGGATCGTAGGCACGATATCCTTTCCTGTCAGGCGTATAATTTGCTCAACAATTTCAATGACTGAGTAGGGTCTGTTTGGTGCAAAATTAAAGGCCTCACCCATAACATCTGGACGATGTAGGTTTTCTGCCAGGGAGAGGTAAGCAGCAACAGCATCTTCGACATATAGATATTCCCTTAAAGGACTACCATCGCTTCTTATTACCGGCGGTCGATCTCCCAGCACGGCTTTAATGCTTCCAGGGACGATACGGTTAAAATTAAGGTCTCCTCCCCCATATACATTGGCCAATCTGGAAATAACCACAGGCAACTTGTAGGTGTGATAATAACTTTGGGCTAGCAAATCGGTACATGACTTGGATACATCATAGGGGTGTTTACCCCTTAGGGGTTGATTCTCACGGTAGGGCAATTGATCCGAGTCGCCATAGGCTTTATCGCTGGAAGCAACCACAACCCTTTCCACCGTAGGGGAGAGCCGACAGGCCTCCAGTACAGTCCAGGTACCCTTTATATTTGATTCAAAGGTTGACAGTGGTGAGCGGTTGGCTATGGTTACGATGGTTTGGGCAGCCAAGTGAAAAACCGTATCGATTTCATACTCGGCAATAACTCTGTTAACAAATAAAAAATCTCCAATATCTCCATAGGCTACATAAATACCATTTAATAAATCCTTCTGAATAATACTCTTATTACCCACATGATCTCGCATAATGCCAACTACATTGGCACCTTCTTCAACCAACTTTTTCGTTAACCAACTGCCGATAATTCCTGAGCAGCCTGTAATAAGCACATTTTTATCAATCCATGGCTTCAATTTTCTACCACACCTCCCAAGGGGCTTGCCCCTGCTGCCAAAGCTTATTTAATTGTTCCATATCCCGGAATGTGTCCATACACTGCCAAAAACCCCTATGTTTGAATATCTTCAGTTGCCCATTCTTAGCCAAATTTTCGAGGGGCTCCCTTTCCAGGACACACGAATCTTCATTGGTTAAATAGTTAAAAAATTCCCGACGAAAGATAAAGTAACCGCCGTTTATCCAGCCCCGGGTAACTTGATTTTTTTCGCTGAAATTACATACCCGATCCCCTTGAACATCGAGTTCCCCAAAACGCGACAGGGGACGCACACCCGTTACGGTAGCTAAACAGCCATGGGAACGGTGAAAATCATACAAATCCCTTAAATTGACATTACAAAGACCATCACCATAGGTGACCATAAAATCCGTATCCTTTCCTATGTGGCTTTCGATTCTTTTCAACCTACAGCCGGTCATGGCTTGAATTCCTGTATCAGCCAAGGTCACTTGCCAATCCAGGCTCTGTTTACGATGTATTTCTATAACAGGACCATTCGTAAAATCAATTGTTAAATCACTATTCATTAGATCATATTGAATAAAATAGTTTTTAATCATTTCTCCCAGATAACCAAGGCAAAGTATAAAATCCTTGTAGCCATAAAAAGAATAATACTTCATGATGTGCCAGAGAATAGGCTTTTCTCCCACGTTTACCAGGGGTTTTGGTCTAAAGACTGTTTCTTCCTTAAGCCGGGTCCCTTTGCCCCCACATAGTATCACTATCTTCAAAAAAGACACCTCTTTTTCGGTAAAGAGCTATATTTTTTATAAATTCCCAAACTGTACTCAGCCGCACACTGGAATTGCCACCCATACGGCGGTGAAATGCCACGGGAACTTCACCCACAGAAAAATTAAGATATTGTGATTTTAAGACAATTTCTGCATCCAAAAACCAGTCCTTTGCCCCAAGGTTCAATTGTTCGTAGCAGTCACGACTCATAATTTTAGGTGATCCATTGATATCCCCAACATTTACCTTAAATGTATATACAAAAATGGTATTGAATATGTGAGATATATATTTTCTGATTAAGCCATCTCCCCGATACTGCCGCTTAACCTTACAAAGTTGATAATTTCCTTCTAGCATTGACGCATAAACCTTAATAACATCAGAAGGATCAATTTGACCGTCTCCTCCCATAAAACCAAGATAATCTCCACTGGCCCAGCGTAAGCCATTGATAATCCCCCATCCGTACCCCTGGTTGTGACTTACCTTAACGACTTTAAATTGAGGATTGTTGTTGGCTAACTCTGCTAGTATTAAACCCGTTTTATCCGTGGAACCATTGTCAACCAGAACCAATTCATAATCAATTTGTTCCTTTGTTAGTTGTTGTTGAAGTTCGGAGGCTACCCTTGCTACATTTTCCTCTTCGTTGTACAAAGGTATTACCATGGATAGTTTTGGATAGTTGGCAGCCATATCTCTTCCCCTTGTCTCAATATTTACCAATGAGAGTTTGACCAACATTTTTAACTTCTATACAGGTTATACTAAGAGAAATAATGGAAATTAACAAAAAAGGGGATTTCGATTGCGCCATCCAATATCAACCATCGGGTTTAAATTAAGCTTTTTATGGATTCTCCTGTTATTACCTGGTATTTTAGGCATTTTTAAAGGAGCGGGCTTACCCGACTTACAAAATAACTATTGGACACATTTGCTGCCCTGGGGAAAATCACAAACCATTGAGGCCATTGTCTTAGCCCTTATCTTTACTGCCGTGTTTTTTCTGTATTGGAAGGCAATTAAAGCCAGCCATCGGTCCAGCTTGTTTGAAATTGCCGCATGGACCCTTCTATTTACTGTAATCCTTATTTTTTTATTTCCCTTTGCCTGTGAAGATATCTACTACTACACTGCCAGTGGACAATTGCAGCATAGCTATCATGAAAACCCTTATCTAAAAACACCTCACCAAATTACCGGCTGGCAAGGTGACCCCTTTCTTAGTACCACCGGATGGGGTTTTTTGCTTAATCCCTATGGACCTTTATGGAACATGGTTACATCATGGCTTGTATCCCTAGCCTCTGATAAGTTTTGGCTGGCTATATTTTTATTTAAAGCCTTTGCCGGATTTATCCATATGATAAACCTTTTTCTGATTGGCTTTACTGCTAATAAACTAAATATAGAGCCTGCCCGGGCCATGGTTGTCTACGGTTGGAATCCCCTTTTACTATTCGAACTACCCGGTCATGCTCATAATGATGCATTGCTGCTAACTTTCCTAATCCTTACATTTACCTGCATAGCTACAAAAAAGCTGACCTTGACTTTACCACTCCTAACCCTTTCTGCCCTCGTTAAATATACAACCGTTCTATTGGGACCTCTGATCGGACTTTGGTTACTATGCAGAAAAAAATACCTTATTATGGTTTTGTCTGTTTTGCTATCCGCCCTTGCATTGCTGCTGATCTGGTCTCCCTACTGGGTTGGTTTTGAAACACTAGCTGGCTTAGGCCGGCAAATGAATTTCTATTCCATCAAGTCCTTACACTATTTATTATTTAAAGGTTTGTCCCAATGGTTTGCCACCATCCCCAGCCCCCAAGCCTTTAAAATGAGCTCTCAGTTTTTTTTAATTATTTTTGGGGTTATGTATAGCTTCATCCTATATCGCCTCTGGTATAACAAAAGTACTGCAAACATTGGAGAGTTAATTAAGTTATCTATCGTGATCTTTATTTTATACTTATTGGTTATGAACAAATGGTTTCAACCCTGGTATTTCTGTTGGCTAATAGCCCTAATAGCCCTTTATAGGCCGAGTCCAATCTTTGCAGTGGCTCTGCTGCTCTCTTATACTGCTGAATTATCACGGCTACCTCAGTTATTATGCCAAAATACCGGGCCAATGGTTCAGATTCTAACAGTTATCATTACCTGGCTACCGTTATTGACCTATGTTTTTATTCGAAAAACTTGGCTAACGACAAGGCCTTAGTTTGCCCTGATGCATGTCGGAAAGTTCATGCCTTTCGATATGCTAAGAAACCTATTCCCTGTCAATTCAGGAAAATAAGACAATAAAATATAATCGGTAAAATTTCTCAAGAGTTTAGGAAGGAATCAGTCACCTTCAGTCGAATTGTTTAAGAACATGTAAAAATTGGCAGGTGACTTTTATGAATGAAGTGGTCAATATTAAAGGAACAAGACATGGACTGTTGATTTTAGTAAACCCCAACAGTGATTTTGAAGAAATTAAACATACTTTATATAAGAAGATGGAAGCAGCCAGGGGTTTTTTTAAAGGGGCTAAATTTGCCTTTTCCCAGGAGGATAATGATCAAACCAGGATACTAGGGGAAATCTGTCAACAATATGGTCTAATCCATCAACCGGATATTAAAGCTAAAATAAATAGTACTCCTGCAAGCCTACAAGAAAAAGCCATTGATCCGTCCCAAGTTAGTCAAGTGAAAGCTTCCGATACCGTAAGTGGCGATACACTGTTGGTAAAAAGAAGTCTACGCTCAGGCCAGCAAATAAATTATCCCGGCAATGTGGTTGTTTTAGGTGATGTACATGCCGGGGCAGAGATTGTGGCCTATGGCAATGTATTAGTAATTGGTGCTTGCCGTGGGGTTGTCCATGCCGGAGCCAACGGCAACAACTCTGCGCGGGTTATTGCTCATCGGTTATGTCCTGCTCAACTAAGGATTAGCACTTCCATTGCCTGTTCCCCCTCGGATGCCCGATCTGCTGATTACCCAGAAATTGCTTACCTGGCACAGGATAACCAAATCATCGTAGAATGCTATAATAGTAGCCGGCCGGCTGGTAGAATTGCATAATAAACAAGGGAGTGTTGCCAAACTGCTTTTTTAGCAGCTAAGCAACCACTCCCTTTTTATTTTTACTTCTTAACTAAAGTTTTAGAAACAATCCCTTGATCACTTTCTAAAACCAGTCATGTCGCCCTGAGCGAAAGGGTATGTATTGATCCTTTGCTACCGCTCAGAATGACAGGGGATTGATGGTAATGGCAGTTCGTGTAGTCACACTTTGCCGTTTACAGCTAGAAGACCAGCGATCGTTTTACCATCCCTTAATTTACCATCATGGATCATCTTAACCGCTTCGGCATAGGGAACTTCTGATACCTTGACAAACTCATCCTCATCTGGACTCTGTTCTCCCTCTGTCAGCCCAGTGGCAAAAAATATATGCATGAGCTCGTTCGAAAAACCCGGCGTGGTATAAAACTCACAAATCTTTTCCATATGTCTAGCGGTATAACCAGTTTCCTCCTGTAATTCCCGCCGAGCACATTGTTCTGGGCTTTCTTCCCGATCTAATTTACCTGCTGGTATTTCAATAAGCACTTCCCCCACCGGGTAGCGATATTGGGATACAAATAAAACATCCTTATTATCCTTTAAAGCAACCACAGCCACCGCCTGGGAAAATTCCACCACTTCCCTAGCTCCTTCTTTACCATTTGGCAACGTTATTTGATCCACTCGCAGGTTAAGTATTTTCCCCTGGTAAACAAGCTTTGTGGAAAGTGTCTTCTCCTCTAACTCTTTCAAATGATTCTCCCCCTCGTGTTAGCATCATACCTAACATTATTCCCTGCGAGGGGCTTTTTACCTCCCTAAATTAGCCTTTAGCTTTACGGTTTTGGGCTGAGGGCTACTAACTACAAACCAAATATACTGCTAATTTTCTTGGCTATACGTACTAAGGGCCGATTTAAGGATTCCTCTAACTTTGTTTTTTCAGATTTAATTCTACTGAGTTCCTGTTGCGTTAATCTTAGGGATTTTTGTAAATCTTCCCCTCCTTCCAAGGCATCCTTTAAATCGTTGCTTAAGGTGTTAATATCCTGTAATAGCTTACGTTCTTCAACATCCGATGAATGTTGATATTTTTCCATCTTTTGTTTGAGATCAACAATTTCCGTCTGTAATTCGGCTACTCTCGTGCTATAGCGTTCCTTTAGCTCAGCAAGGCGGGCTTTGTTTTCCCGATCCCTCTCCTTATACTGTTGCAGTTTAGCAAATAAACCCTCCAGGCTGGATTGAGTCTTTTCAGATATTTCCTTTAGCTTTATATTTTCCTGCTCTTTTTCTTGACATTTGCGGACCCATAACCTACATTGGTAAAGAATACTATTGGCCTTATTATCTGTCCTCTCCAGTTCATGGCGATACCTTAATATTTCTTTTTTACGTATGTTTAGTAATAGATCCTTTTCGGATAATTGACTGGATAAGTGGTTGTACTGTTCCACCATTGAAGACCTTTGGGCCAAAGCTGCGGCTGCCTCCCTTTGGGCAGCACCTATTTCATTTAATTGGAACTGAAATCTTTCATTTTTCATTAATAGTTTTGCCCGATCCTTTTGCCATTGTTCCTTTTGTTTTTCTAGAATATTAATGTATCTCTTTACTAAATGATCATATAAGGAATGAATTTGTTGATTATAACTCCACACATCATAGCTTCGTTCAAAATAGGGGAACTTTTTTAAGACTTGCTGGACAGCCGATTTACTTGTGGGGCGCCATTCATTTACACATTCAAATAGTTGTTGCGCCGATAAACCACCTTCATGCATTTTTAGAGCCTTAATTACCAGGTGTTTCAATGAGTATTGCTCCGCTTCAACATTCCACTCGGTTAAACCCCAACTACCATTTTCCAGCTGAACAAAACGTCCATCCGGCATTAGAGCGGCTTCTTCGGCTAATTTCCTCATACGCTTTTTCCGTGCCACTGTGTTGGTAACAACCTGACGTAAGCCAATGGGCTGCTGTCTTTTGATCAAAAAGGCATAAAAATGATCGTTTTCAGAGTAACCCTGAAGCAGTAATCGCCATTTGCCATTTTCACCTTGACTAAAGCAAGCATGTTGTTTTAAGCATAAACCAATCCTCTCAACAACCTTATCCATTGAATAGTCCTGAAGCATTTTTTTCTGTACGTAAGGTGCTATTTCTTCTACGGATAAACCATCAAAAAAGAAAAGAGTCTTTTTTAATACATCCGTCAGAGAGTTAAGCTTTGTTGTCACAGGTCTCCTCACCTTCCTGTACTATTTTATTAATGGTAAAATTGGTATTATATTCCTTTTATTACTTTATTATTCACTTTCCACTCCAAGTTCCCTGCTATTAATTGTAAAATTTTTCCTACATATTCCGGTGGTTAACTACATGATTTAAGAAATTTTGCCAACAAAAAAAGAGTGCCGCCTGCTACTAGAAAGTAGCTTTGCGACACTCTTGTCTTTTTTTATAGACTATAGTTCGGTGATTCCTTGGTTATATTAACTCCATGGGGATGGCTTTCCTTTAAACCAGCCGGTGTTATGCGGATAAATTTAGCATTTGTTTTAAGCTCCTCTATGGTATGACAGCCTGTGTAACCCATACCAGCCTTTAAGCCGCCGACCAATTGGAATACCGTGTCAGAAAGAACCCCCTTGTAGGGCACCCGGCCTTCAACACCTTCAGGCACCATTTTCTTAGCTTGCTCTTGAAAATATCGGTCACCACTGCCTTGTTTCATGGCTCCCAATGATCCCATGCCACGATACACTTTGTAGCTGCGGCCCTGGTAGATCTCTTTCTCACCGGGGCTTTCCTCTGTGCCAGCTAAGATACTTCCTAACATGACTACACTGCCCCCGGCAGCAAGAGCCTTAACAATGTCACCGGAGTATTTAATACCACCATCTGCGATGACAGGGACCCCATGCTTACTGGCTTCTTGGGCACAATCGTAAACTGCCGTTATCTGTGGCACGCCAACCCCTGCAACCACCCGAGTGGTGCAAATGGAACCAGGACCAATGCCAACCTTGATGGCATTGGCACCGGCGGCAATCAGATCTCTGGTTGCTTCTGCCGTGGCCACATTGCCGGCAATGATATTTAGATTAGGATATTCTAAACGTATCTTTTCAACGGTCTTAACAACCAAATGTGAATGGCCATGGGCAGTATCCACCACAATAACATCTGCTTTAGCCTTAACCAGGGCTTGTATCCTTTCCATGGTGTCAGAGGCAACTCCCACTGCCGCTGCTACCCTTAGGCGACCACGGTGATCCTTTGCGGAATTTGGGTATTCCTTTGCCTTTTGGATATCCTTAATGGTTATTAAGCCCCTTAGATTATTGTGTTCATCCACAATCGGCAGCTTTTCTACCTTATGTTTCATTAATATTTGTTTTGCTTCTTCAAGACTTGTCCCTTCACAGGCAGTAATGAGTCTATCCTTTGTCATTACCTCGCCACATTTTCGATCATGATTGGTTTCAAAACGCAGGTCTCGGTTGGTGAGGATTCCTACTAATTTACCTTCCACAGTAATGGGTACACCTGAAATATGATATCTTTCCATTAATTCATGGGCTTCACTAATCGGGCTGTCTGGGGATAAAAAGATAGGGTCCGTAATAATACCATGCTCTGATCTCTTAACCCGGTCAACCTCTAAGGCCTGGCGTGCGATGGACATATTTTTGTGTATTACACCAATGCCACCCTCACGGGCCATAGCAATTGCCATTCTTGATTCCGTTACAGTATCCATACCTGCACTCATAATAGGTACATTAAGTTTTATATCTTGGGTCAGGTAAGTAGATGTATTCACTTCCCTGGGTAATACTTCCGAGGAACCAGGAATTAATAGTACATCGTCAAAGGTTAATCCTACTTTTGCAAACTTATCTGGATACAAAATGTGTCGCTCCCTTCTTCGCAAAACTTCAAAAAAATTGTATTCGTATATTATATCACAGGAAGAATTATGCTTCTAGCATATATTTATGAACAATGGAAAACCTTCCGTTATATGCAACTGGTTAGGCATAAAAAAAATTAGCTTTTGCCATTAGCTGTTAGCAATCGTGCTAATGGCTAATAGCTAATGGCTAATCAGTCTTGCCCCATAATAGAGCCTATTCCATGGGTCCAAAAATGATCCTTTAAATGACCGATACATTTTGGAGTTACGCCAAATTCTTCTGCCATTTCTTCATCGCTTCTATTGTTCTTAATTCCTTCAATAAGAGTATCAAAATTTACACCGACTTCATTGGCCTTCGTCTCCAGGCTTGGTTCAGTACTCCAAGGAACCCTTGATCTGATCGATTCTTCCATATCTATTCCCTCCCTACCGATACTACAGGTAGTCTTTCTCGGTAGGAAGTCGATTATCCCAAGAAATCAGAAAAACAAAAACGGGATTAAGGGAGTGCTTATTTTAAATGACAGGTGTCATTGAATAACTCCAAAATTGCCTTTTGTTGGCCATAATATTCAAGAACGGTCAAAGACACATTATCCAAACGTAATTTCCAGAAATGGTTCAAGTCAAAACCCAGGGCATTGGCTACAATGACCCTTATGACCCCACCATGGGACGCCACCAGAACATTTTCTCCGGCATGTTGATTTATTATTCCATTTATCGCCCTTTGGCATCGCTCAGCTAAATCCTGTAATTTTTCGCCATGGGGGATCTGAGTATCAAGTGGGTTGGATCGCCATTGAACACTTAGATTTCCATAGTTCTGTGAAATTTGATCATAGGTAAGACCTTCCCAGACACCAAAGTTTATTTCACGTAAGTCTGGTAGGTAATTTACCTGAGTACCGTGTTCTTTGACGATTATTTGAGCGGTCTCCATGGCTCTGGATAGATCACTACTATAAAAGGCATCAATTTTTGTCTGTTTTAAACTCAAAGCCAGTCTTTCTGCCTGTTGCCTGCCAAAATTTGATAAAGGTACATCCGAATGTCCCTGAAATCTACCCCCGGCGTTCCACTCTGTCTCCCCGTGACGTACTAGGTAAAGTTTTGTTGCCTCCACAACCCCACCCCTTTCTTTATTGAATCACCCGAGTAATTTAATAAAACCTTACAAACTCCGCATTTTACATTGCTTTATTCTACATAAAACATTATATTTACTAATGATATAACTACTTTCTTTTACTAAGTACTAAAATCCTGCAAATAATAGTATGGTGATGACATGATTAACCGGGTAAAACAATTTTGGTTTGCACTTTTTAGTCGTATGAGACCGGATGATATTAAATTTGTTCAGGAATATCTGGATGAAAAGGAAAGGATATTGTTCTTGCGGATGGATAGACCCACTCAAACCCATTGTGTTAGGGTGGCAAAAACTTGCCTTTTTTTATTGCCTGCTAATGATCATTCTATCAATCAGAGACTCCTTGTTAAGGCTGCCTTGCTCCATGATATCGGCAAACCCGCCAATATGATTCGCACAATTGATCGAGTGCTTATTGTCCTGCTGGGAACTTTAACAGCAAAAAAGCCCGCTGACTTACTTAAACAAATAAATCAGCGGGGACGCTTTGCCCAGGCTCTCTCAGCTCATTTAGAACACGCCCAAAGGGGAGCAAGGCTGGCCCAGGAATTCAATCTCGATCCTGCTATTATTTACCTCATTAAAAATCACCATGGCGAGACAAATGGAATAGCTCCACTAGAATTATCAATTCTAAAAAAAGCCGACGAGCTTAATTAGCGGAACCTGGATTAACGCTGGCCATTGATCACGTCATATCTCCCCTGACCATCTGGCAATGACCTCTTAGGATCGTGGTTATAACTCCCAACCACTTGATTCAGCCTGGATCGTCCATAACTTTTTATAAAGGCCGTTTTTGCTGCTGAGCTGGTCATGGCTGCCCCGCTCAACAACCCTGCCATCTTCCAGCACAACGATCTGGTCCGCACCCTGAATGGTTTTCAGGCGATGGGCAATTACAATAACTGTTCTTCCTGCAATTAACTCACTGATAGCCCTTTGCACCTCAACCTCATTTTCAGGATCAAGGGAGGCGGTGGCCTTACAGTAATATACACAACCACGGGAATCCGCATAAACACTGGGTTCCGTGAAAATAAAAAAGTTCCACCATCACACAAATCGCCACAAACAAGTAGTTTTACATCGTAAAAACGGTTCATGAGGTCTAAGGATAGCTCAACTGTCCCCCAAAATGAACCATTATTGAAGGAGGCGTTTTTGTGAATGATTGCAGAATTATAGCTATGGCCAATCAGAAAGATGGCACTGGAAAAACAACAACATATAACCTTGGAATTTCCCTCGCAGAAAAGGGCAAAAAAGTTTTATTAGTGGATAATGATCCTCAAACCAATCTAACTACAGCTTTCGGAGTTGAAAATCCCGACGAGCTCAAATGGTCGCTGCATGATATCTTGACTATGATTATGGATGAAAAGCCCTTACCCGACCAAAGCGAGTATGTTCTGCATGGTGAAGCCGCTAAGACAGAAATACGACTACATCATTATCGACACGAAGCCATCCCTGGGACTGTTGACTATCAACGCCCTCGCTGCGTGCGACAGCGTTATTATACCGGTAAATCCGCAACCCTGGTCAGCAAACGGACTTGCTGCACTGTTGAATATTATTCTAAAAATACAGAAGAAGTTTAATCCTTCCATTCGCGTTTCAGGAATCCTCATAACTATGACAGATGAAAGAACGAATCTTTATAAAAAGGCTATGGGACTGATTGATGAATATTTCAGAAATAAAATTCGGATATCAGTTCTTTTGATATAGATTCAAAAAAGCTTTTTTAACCCCATTGGCATAGGTAATACCCACGGGAAGCTCTTTTCCGTTTTGCAAAACAACGTGGTGCGAACAAAAGGTGGTAATATGCAATAAGTTCACGATATAGGAGCGGTGTATCCTTAAAAAACTATGGTCCTGTAATTGATTTGCCAACTTTTCCAGATTACCGTTAAATCGGGTTTCTGTGTCTTTGTAATGTACGGTAATAAGGCGCTTTGAAACTTTAATATAGGCAATATCTATTTTAGGTACGGCTATATTGCTATCGCAAACGTTGCAAAGGAGTAACTCCTTTCTTTTTTGCATGGAAAGCTCCACTGCTCTTACAAATACCCTTTCAAACTCCTCCTGAGTTGTTTTCCCTTTGATCAAATACTTGACGGGCCTGACCTCAAATGCTTCATATACATGTTTTTTGCTATTGGTCAGGAATATAAGGGAGGTTTGATAACCGTATAACTGAAGTTGCCGGGCAGTTTCGATTCCGTTCATTCCTTCCAAATGAACATCCATATAAATAATATCTGCCATAAACTTTTTTACGGCATCTAAAAGTGCTTCTCCACTTTGAAAGCACTGAATATCGATTTGAATATTATGTTTTCGCGAAACATTTATCAGTAGCTCTCTGTATTTTCGGGAAGTCATTTTATTGTTTTCACAAATACAAACATAAATCATATCCATCCTCATATTCGCTTTATTTCTTGAAGTTATGTATGTATCAACTTCCATTATTTAAGAAATTGATATCCCGTAATATAACAAATGCAGATTTATTTGCTCGCTGCTTTGTATCTAATTATCATTTTTTTCCCAATAAGCTTGAGAACCCAGAGCAGACGGGACGATAAAAAAAGATGCCGTCGCTGCCATAGCGTGTGTCACGCACGATGTCTTTCGCAGATTCCAACGCCTATTGTTAGTAATTTCGCCCCTTAAGAATCTTTGGTAACTTACGTCAAGCACTCCGACCATACTTTCTAGAGCAGACTTGATTCTATTGTCGTAGCCCTGTTCCGTGGCTTTGACGGACCGTTCATAAGCCTTGGTCAGATTGACATATGAGATTGCCTATAATAACAGGATTGTCACAATCAACAACATGCCTGTGAACAGGGCCAGCTTTCCTCTCATTTGCAGCTTGATATTCTTTGGTTTCACCATTTCGATTTTCCTCCTATGCTTAGTGGAAGTTTTATGCCACTCGATTTCATGAATATACGACAGATTTTACCTATATTTTTGCTTTTATAGATATCGCTTGTATTGAATTAGCATTTTATTGTTCCCAATAAGAGGCTGGAATCGGTTTTCGTCGTCGGATATTGTCAGGTTCTCACAAAAATCAGTATACATCTCCCATAACTTCTTATCTTTTTTGATTGCCTCGTAGTCTATTTCAATCCCATCGAAACCGTCGCGCTCGGCCAGCATCAGAATGGAATCGATGTGTCTACTCATTACTTCTTCCTGTGAGAACAAATCGTACAACACTTTTGTATCCTTTAGAGAGGGGCTTCCGTCCACATTGATTTTATCATTCACTATGGACAGGTAGTGTTTCATACCCGGATTTTCAGCTTTTAATTCACGATAGATACGGGTTATTTCCTCTGGGATCATCAGCTCATTCTGGGCATCAAAATATGTTGCAAAGTGAACCACTCCTTGTAAAACATCCTGAAGTAGATAGGTTTCTTCAAGGGCTGTTTCATTGCTCCAGTAGGTTTCCCATGCAGTCAGGATTGCCGGTCTTTCTCGTCCAGTAGTATTCTTTGGCTTTAAGGTCTCTGATCTTCAGTCTTCCGGTGAGCTCCCCGAATGCCTGCCACAGCGGCCGCACAGCAATAACAGTCCTACGACAAAGAGTAAACAGAATAAAGGGAAACGTCGCTTCATGGATAACTCACCATCAGGTAAGGGGAAAGAAGCTGGAATTTATATGTGTCCAACTGATCTAAAAAATTGTCATAGCGGTCAAAAACATTGATATAGGAAAGGCGGTATCCGTTGCTGCCCAATCCCCAGAAAAAAGAGTCTACCAATGTCTTTAAATCCTTGGGGCTTAAAAATTTTGCATCTTTAAGTTCCAGATTATTGGCGTAGGTGTTCTGGACAAAGTTGTATGTATAGAGATAGCCGTTATGGTAGGTAAAAAATCCTTTTATTTTGGAGTCGGTAACCTTAACTGGAGTACTGTTCCCATTTAAAAGGGTGCTGTAAATATTTCCATCCGAACGCTCGTAGTAGAAGATGGTATTATCTACTATGATGTAACGACTATAAACATTCCCCTGACGCACATCAGAGCCATCCGGGTTGAAGCTGTGTATGCAGCTGAGGAAGTATCACCATAATCAGCCGGAGCAGAGTAAAAGTACAAACATCCCTCGGAAGATACCTGCAAATAATAGTTGCCAGCTCTCATACGAGCATTTTTCAAAACAAAAGTATTTATAGCGTTTTCCTCAATGTCATAGCAACTAACAGAAAGTGCATCTTGAGTCAATAGGAAGATTTGTCCGTCGTAGATTGTCATCGCAGCGTCCAAGCTGGAAAGTGACTCATATGTAACTTGAGGACTACCGCCGTCAAGGTTCATGGATATTAGTTTGTTCCCTGGCCTTACGGTTGAATCGCTATATAGCACATAGAGCTTATCGTCCACTGTCAGGATGTCCCAGATGGTGACTGAATAGTCGCTGCTGGTAGCGGTTCTTGCTGTGTAGAGGTAGCTAAGGTTTGTACCGTCGGTACGAATCCGATACACATCAGCCTGTTTGCTGAAATAAATCCAACCATCCATAAGATTAAGATTTTGGATTTGATAGTCACCAGAAGTATGTATTACCATAAACACCATTCTCGCACTACCACTTTCGCCTGTTTCACAAGACTATATGGTGTTTTTTCAGTGGAAAACATCATGTAATAAAAGTAGTCGCCATCCGTCACAAACATTTTTGATTCAGCGTTGGGATATCGACCATATTTTACTGATTCCGCCGCCTGTACAGGTGCAACGAAAATTGTGAACAGCAGACATGCTAACAATATAGCAATCAGACTTTTTTTCATTTTCAGTTCCTCCAAAAGTAAATAATTATTAGTAGTATCTGTATTCTTGAAAAACACCTCTTGATTCAAACAATAGATAATATATCAGCCTATAAGAATGCCGCTGCAATCTTGTTCCAATGAGGCTTTTTATGTACCCAATTTCTCCTGGTCCACGCCGCTTTATACGGTAATAACAACAGTGAACCGTCCTGAATCAGGTTTCCGGCGTCATCACACCGGAACATGGTCACTTCATTGTTCCGTATGGTAGCAATCAGGCTGTTTCGGTAATATCAGTAGTGCCACTTCACTAATTCGGAACAAAAAAAGGCAAATTAAGCGCATAACAGAACACAGCATCCTTTAGCCACTTTATACTTGTACACGCGAGGGCAAGAATATGCGCTCAATTTATTTCAATAGCTAAAGGAGGGCAACATAATGCAATATACAAACAAACCATCCAAGTTCACGTGGGAGGGGCTCGGAGATATTGGCGCTGGTAGGGAGACTATGGGCCCGGACATGCCGATGCTGGTTTACCGCCTGTTTCAATATTCGTTAAGGGATATCCTGACTCGTGAATATGACGAGGAAACTGCCAGCAACCTGCTTCGGGCAGTCGGATACTTAGCCGGTAAAGAGTTCGCAAAAAATGTACTGGATCTTTCCGGTGACTTTGATTTCTTTATTGCCAACCTGACCAATAAGCTCAAGGAGCTAAAAATCGGCTATCTTCGAGTTGAAAAAGCCGATTTGGATTCGCTATTCTTTACCTTGACGGTTGCGGAGGATCTGGATTGTTCGGGCCTGCCCATTACCGGTCAAACTGTGTGTGATTATGATGAGGGATTTATTGCGGGAATTCTGGAAGTATACAGCGGGCATCCTTTTACGGTCAGAGAGATCGACTGCTGGGCAACTGGTGACAGAATATGCCGATTCTACGCAACGTCTAAGTAGGTTTGATGTTATAGATGTTTTATAAAAATAATTTTGGAGAGGAGGTGGGCAAGGATGGACGATGAAAGTAAAAGAGCACTGGAAGAAATGCAAAATGTATTGGAGAAACTACTATCCGGACAGCAAAAAAACGCCACGGAAGTGCATACTCTCATACCCGAATTGCAGACTCTTGCCGCGCAAATTAATCAATTGATACAGAACCTGAATGAAATGAACCGTCTGGCACTGGACCTCTCGCAGGGTAAGTTGGATGGTCCCATCCCTCCCCGGCATAACTATATGGCCAGCCCACTAAAACAGCTCCACTCTCAACTGTCTACATTTATATGGAGCTTACGTCAACTGCGGTCAGGATATGTTGTCGGCAAACTGGAAGGGCCCGGCGAACTATTTGATATGTTTAACGAGTTGGTCGATCAGGTGGTGGCGGCCTCCACGCGGGAGGCAGGCAGCATCGGCAATTCGAATATACCCATACCCTTTAACAGTTGGCGTTATCATCAGATTTTAAAGACACTTGATTTACTCCATGTCTTAGTATTGGAGGTAGATGGCAGCGGACATGTAGTTTACGCTAACCATTCGGCAAAGGAACTATTTGGTGATATAGACTATATCTCAGAGCAAACGGAAAGCAATACACTGGGGCTTATCGCAAAGAACATTACGATAAGCAAAGAAGAAAATACATTTCCGGTTTCCCGAGAGGTTTATGAGGAACGCAACAACACATGGTACTGGGTCACATCCAACTGCTTTTTACTCCCTACTGGGCAATCATTTTACTTCAATACGATTGAAGACATTAGCGAATGGAAAACCAACGAACATCAATTAAAGATGTCGGCCACGGTGGATGAGATGACTGGTACCTATAACCGTAAATCCGGACTGCGAGAGCTTGAAAAGATACTGGCCCGTTCAGACCCTTCGAAAACTTACTGTATTGCTTTTATTGATATTGATGGCTTGAAAACCATAAACGACAATTACGGTCACAGTGAGGGGGACTATACGATCAAGAGTATTGCAAAGGTGCTTCTCTCTTCCATCCGCGGTTCGGATATGGTCTGCAGGTATGGTGGTGATGAATTCTTGATTATTTTTAGGGACTGTACGGAAGAGGTCGCAAAAACAATTATTACAAGGATGTACGAGAAACTGAACAATCTAGATCGTAAAAATCCCAAGCCCTACACGTTGTCCTTCAGTCATGGAGTAACTCCTTTTTCTAATAATCCAAGACCTGCCTATAGGGTTGCCGACCTGCTGGACTTGGCTGACAAAAAGATGTATCAATGCAAAAACCAAAAAAAGCAGAAAAAAGCAAAAGGTAAACCTCATGATGGTTAATGTACAGCATCATAGTTTACTGAAAGACAGAAAAGTGACTTATCACGATACTAGAAAACCGGCGGAAACACCGGGACGCAAAGCAAGAGGGCCTAATCCTCCAACCAGAGGAATGGCAGCCTGGCCGCCGAATTTGATAAAGCATCAAGGCTTTTTGCCCCAAATAAAGAGAGTGCCGCTTGACTGCAACATGCTCTTTTTATTCTTAGGAAAAACCAAAACTGAACATTCGCTTACCTGGATACCGTTCCTTTGGTTCCTTTGTACCCAACTGGTATTTTTTTGTTCCCAATTAAGGTTGGGATTGAACGACTTTTACATATAAAAGAAGAAAATTATGCCAATAATTATATAAAAGGAAATCTCCATTGAAAGGATATGACCTCGATTGTTTTTGGATTTTTTAAGCGAAAAATGCGATACTTAAGCAATTCCGTACACTCAAAGGGTGATGAGCCATCGAAAAACAGCGATGAACAGGAAAGCAAAATAAAAGAAAAGCTCCAGGATAACCTGGATAGATTGAAAATCATGTTGGGCGACAGCAACGATTTAAAGATGCACCCATTCCGGTTCGGGACAAACAACTCCTTTTCGGGAGCGCTGGTGTTTATAGATGACCTGGTTGACAACCCGACTTTAACCAATGCTATTCTGCGCCCGGTGATGAGCTGACAGCCGGAGAATAAACAGCCTCTGGCTAGACAGGAATTGCTGGAGGCACTCCAACGGAGGTCCTATGCTCCGGTGATATCCGAACTGTCCAGTCGCTGACTACTCTCACCGCGAGCTACCTGTCTGGTGACACAGCGATCCTTATTGACGGATGTACCTCTGCGCTTGTAGTCAGCACCAAGGGCTGGAAAAACGCACTGTTTCCGCACCCCAGTCTGAAACTGTGGTGCGGGGCCAGCGCGAGGGATTTACCGAAAACCTGCGCACAAACACATCACTCATCTGGCGAAAAATCCGCAGTGAGCAGCTACGTGTAGACCACATGACTGTTGACCGCAAGACCCAGACCGATGTGTGCCTGATGTACTTAAGCGGTGTGACCGACCTCAAGGTAATAAAGACAGTTAAGGATCGCGTGAGTCAGCTGGACGTGGACTCTATTTTGGAGTCGGGCTATATTGAGGAATATATCGAGGATGCGCCTTTTTCGCCATTTGCTACCGTAGGCTACAGTGAGAAACCCGATGTGGTCGCGGGTCGCCATCGTGGTCGATGGAACCCCCTTTGTGCTAACTGCGCTGATGCTGTTTATCGAAAGCTTCCAGACTGCCGAAGATTACTATGCCCGCCCACTGTACGCCAGCGTGACATGGATATTGCGTTTCATTGCATCTTTTATAACGGTGTTCGCTCCATCCACATATATTTCGTTGACCGCATTCCATTAAGAACGGATCCCTACTACGCTACTGTTTACGATTGCAAACGCGCGCAAGGGAACGCCATTTCCGGCTTTAATAGAGGCACTGATCATGGTATTTGCATTTGAATTTTTGCGCGAGGCCGGAATCCGGCTACCTCACCCAGTCGGTCAGCCATCAGCATCGTAGGCGCGCTTATTATGGGTGATGCGGCCGTAGCAGCCAGTCTGGTCAGCGCTTCCATGGTGATCACCTCGCTATGACAGCGGTGGCCGACTTTCTGGTACCAAGTTAAAATGACTCCAGCTCTATTCTGAGATTTGTAATGATGGTTCTGACTGGATTTGTAGGCTTTTACGGTGTTGCGATGGGATTCCTGGCGTTGCTGGTCCATCTTTCCACGTTGACATCCTTTGGAGTATCCTATTTCGACGGTTTCGCCGTTAAGAGCAATATGTAAGATTCTTTAGCGCGTATGCCACTCTTGTTCACCACATCCTTACTAGGTCATGGAAACATCCTGGAAGGAACGGCGTTTTTTCTCCATGTCCAATTGGTCTGCAATTTCTTATTTCGTGTCCTGAACATGGTGACGCTACGATGAAGCTTTAGGGATACAGAGCCTTATCCGGAAGATTTTCTTTACCTGGTCTGGCTCAATGAATACCAGGCCACCGAGACCTTCAATCGTCTCAGTTACGATCCGTAAACCAAGGCCATGAAAATCCTTGTCTTCCTTGGTAGTTTCCGGCATGTCGTTCACCATGTTAAGATCACCGTTAAACGAATTGGAAACCTCAATGGTTATCCAATCCTCGTTTGCATCGCTGGTAATCTCAATGTACCGATCCGGGCCGGATAGCTTATTACAGGCGTCGATGGCATTGTCAATTATGTTTGAGAAAACACGGACAATATCCAACTCTTTCATGATGTTTTCAGGGAGATGTGTGACCGCCGAAAAGCGGATGCCTTTTTCTTCACAACTGTTGGCTTCATCCTGCAATATAGCGTCCAAAATAATATTGTCGGAATAAGTTTTATGAACCAGTACATCACGCTGCATGGTATCATGAATTTCGTCCAGCATTCTTGCGGCCTTTTCAAAATCCTGATTGCGCATCAGGATTTTGACTGAAGTCATCAGCTTCACATAATCGTGCCGGAATACTCGAAAGCTCTCCGTATACTTTTGATAAGACTGATAGTGCCGCATTTGACGGGACAGCTGCTCCTGTAATTTACGGGTATGCAGCTCATACTCAAGCGATTCAGTTGCCTTGGATGTATGATTGAAAACAAACATCAGCCACAATTTACCGATGACGCAAGCTCCCAAATATAAGGAAGAAAGCCAGGACTGGCTGATCTCATCGTGATATCGCCCATCGTTTATCAACATCAAGAATACCAATTCGAAAATCAGGTAAATAACAACAAACCTAAGCTGTCCTCTGTTATGAAGCAAGTGCCTGGCTTTTTCGTCCGGAAGGACCACCTTACGGATAAACAGGCTAGTCAGGATGGAAAGGAGCACAGCAAGCGCGAATATCGTTTCATAATAGAGTTCATGTTGGAGAACATCTTTGATACTACTGTGCAGAACCATCGAATAAATCGAAAATATGATTCCTCTACTACTGTATAGTGAAAATATATAGATACTGCCCGCATAAAGGACTTGTATCCTATTCCCGTGAAATAGCAGTTGAAAGGTCAGCATCATAGAGCCCATCATGAGAAATACTGCGAATCGGTGATCCAGGAATAAATAGGATGGTATGGTAACACCCATATTGATGACAACTGCGCCTGCATAATAAAACCAATGGCTTCTTTTTTCCGGAAACATCATTCTGAAATAGTAAAGGATAAAAACATTATAGATAATCAGTGAAACAAACCCTAACAGTTGCATGCTTTTTCTCCCCCTTTATCTTCAATGGCCATGGATATTGGCACGCTTGATATAATCGGAGAATGCTTGCCGAACTTCTTTCATGTAAGTCACACCAATGGGAATGTTCTCGCCCGTCTTCAGAAAAAGGTTATTCTTCTGAAACTTTGAAATATAGGACAAGGATACGATATACGAGCGGTGAATACGGACAAACCCTTTGTCCAGCAACCGGCTCTCTAGTTCTTCCATTGTTGAATAGAAATCGACTGTCTCCGTTTCATTGTAATGGATCGTGACGACACGTTTCCAAATTTCTAAATATGAAATATCCTTGGTCGGGATTACTTTTTGAATATTGCCCGATTCAATGATAAACATGTCCGTCGCTTTTTTTTGAACCAACGCCACAGCCCGGAGAAATACTTGTTCAAATTTTTCTGTAGAGGTTGCTGTTTTTAAAAGATATTGAACAGGCGCGGTGTCAAATGCATCGTAAACGTAGTCCTCGCTGGTAGTAAGAAAAATAATTTCAGACTTGCATTCGATTTCCCTGAGCTTCTTTGCGGTGTCCATCCCATTAAGCTTGCCCATCAGAACGTCGAGATAAATGATATCTGCCTGATCCGGGGAATCGGAAAGATGAAACAGCAATCCTTCTCCGCTGTTGAAAGATGAAATTGAGACCGCTATCTTATTTTTCTTCGATATTATGTTAATCAACCGGGCGTATCTATCAAGTGCTTCCTGATCGTCATCACATATAAATACTGTCACCATAATGATTCACTATCCTTTCTTTCTAATAGCACGCTAATTTAGTAGTGCTAGTAGGTAGCACATTTATCCTCATTTGGGATACCTACAGGGTATCTACCTAAAATGGAAAGGGAGCCAGTAATTTCTACTACTGCTCCCTTTCAAGAACTTCGGTCAGTCCGTCAATTTAAAGGCATTATGTGGGTCAGTAGAGTAAATAAAAAAACCGCAGCAGCGGTTTTACATATCAATTTAAAAATCTTCTAATCTGTTTTGCAGCTCGACAATTCTTCTATTTTGTTGAATCAGGTTTTGAGCATAACGATAATTATTTTTATGAAGCTTTCGATTTTCTTTTTCTAATTTAGATACGAATAAGGACTTATCCTTCTCAATTTTTTCTATCAGATTCATTAAGACCCTTCTGCTTAATCTTAGTTGCTCAACCTTTTCCTCAAGCTCTTTGATGCGATTTTGCAGATACTGAATATCCGCACTACTATTCAAAACACACCACCCCTTAATTACACTTACAGTAGTATATGCATAGGGGTGATTCCATAGACATTTAACTAGTTAGGCTAGAGAAAGAAACTCCTAGCTCTTTCTATGGCCTCCAGTAACACCTCTTCCTTTTGTACCAGGGCTATCCTCACATAACCTTCGCCCAGCTTCCCAAAGGCATTTCCCGGCACCATTAAGATCCCCGTTTTATCTAATAAGTCCAAGCAAAATTCCATAGAGGATGTATGTCCTGGGGGTATCGGGGCCCAAATAAACATGGAAGCCTGTGGTTTTGGCATCTGCCAACCCAATTTGGCAAACCCATCCACCAAGATATCACGACGTTTTTGGTAGGTTGCGGCAGTCTCTGCTACGCAAGCTTGATCGCCCGTTAAAGCCGCAATACCGGCTTCCTGCACAGCAGAAAATACGCCATAGTCGATATTGGATTTAATCTTGCCCAGTGCGGCTAAAATGTCTGCATTACCTAGGGCAAAACCGATCCGACAGCCTGCCATGTTATAGGTTTTGGATAATGAATAAAACTCAATTCCGATATCCTTGGCACCGGCAACCTCCAGAAAACTCATAGGCCTAAAGCCATCAAAGGCTAACTCCGCATAGGCAACATCATGACAAACTACGATATCATATTTCTTGGCAAATTCAACAACCTGTTCAAAAAATTCTTTATTTGCTGAGGCAGCCACTGGATTATTCGGGTAATTTAATGTCATCATCTTAGCCTTTTGGGCTATTTCATCCGGAATACTTTGCAAATCCGGAAGATATTGATTCTCCTCTAATAGGGGCATCGGATATAACTGACCTTCGGCCAATAGAATAGCTGCTGAATAAATGGGGTAACCCGGGTCTGGCACCAAAGCTATATCGCCAGGGTTGATAAAAGCCTGGGCCACGTGTGCTAATCCGTCCTGGGAACCCATTAGGGTTAATATCTCTTTGCTTGGGTCCAGTTCAACATTAAAACGCTGTTTATACCAGTCCGCTAGGGCTTTATGCAGCGCAAGCTTACCACTAATCGGATAAGTATAATTATCCAGTTTCGTTACAGCCTGGGCCAGTGAATGAATAATATGGGGGGCCGGGGGTAAATCTGGGCTGCCAATACTTAAATCGATTACAGAAGTTCCCGTTTTTTCCTTCTCTGCCCTTGCCCGGGCCAATTCTGTAAATATCCCAGGAACTAAGGCATCCATTCTTTTCGCTAGCTTCATCACATCACAACTCCGTTCGGTATGAAAATCTGGTTAATTTTATGCCAATGATTTTTTGAGTAGCCTTATTGATTCATAAGGTGCCACTGCACCGCCAAGAACATTACAGGTATCGTGTCTGGCACCATGATAATCGGAGCCGCCGGTAGGTATTAGATCATACGCTGCAGCTAATTTGGTATAATGATTAACCATTAATGATGTATGATTTCTGTGCCAGACCTCTAATCCCTTTAATCCAGCAGCAATAAATTTTTCTATATAAGAGTCTATTTTAGACAGCCCGGGATGGGCCAAAACAGGAACTCCTCTGGCCTTAATGATTAAACGAATGGCCTCTTCCGGGGTGAGTTTTTCCCTGGGTATAAAGGCTGGTTTGCCAACACCGATATATTTTGTGAAAGCCTCCTGCAAACTAGCTACATAACTACTTTCCATTAAAGCCTGAGCAACGTGGGGCCGTCCGATGGAACCACCTGCAGACAATTCTAAAACCCTGTCTAAATCTATCTGTATATCAAGATCCCTTAGCTTTGCAACCATTTTTTTAATCCTGGTTAATCGATCCTCCTGCAGTTCCATGAGTTTGCTAACAAATTCATCATTATCTGGATCAATCAGATACCCAAGAATATGAATTTCTTTACCATCAACAAAGGTATTTACTTCGACCCCGGAAATAACCTCCAGATTAAACTTCTCTGCTGCCCTCTTGGCCTCATTAACCCCCTCCAGCGTATCATGATCGGAAATAGCAATGGCACAGAGTCCTATTCTCAATGCTTTACCGACAACCTCTGTTGGGGTATCTGTACCATCCGATGCCGTTGTATGAATATGTAAATCTGCATACACTATTTTATCACCGCTTTTTTCTTCAGTATACCCTGCTTTTTTATATACAATAATTGGCCACGGGGGACACAGGGGGACGGTTCTTTTGTGTTCGTCCCCCAAGGGTACAGAGAGGACGAACACAAAAGAACTGTCCCCCTGTGTCCAATGCCTCAAGCGGCATCCGATAGGGGGTTTACCCACACACCTCTTTAAACACCCTTAACCAATTCTCACCTGCTATTTTTTCTATTTGACCCGTGGTAAATCCTCTTTTCATTAAGGCTCTTTGTAAATTAGGAACTGCCTCGCCAGCATGATGCATACCTTCTATGGTAGCATCAATACCATCAAAATCCGAGCCCAGCCCGATGCAGGAAATACCGCCCACTTGGTAAATGTGAGCGATATGGTCAATCACTCTGTCAATGGTTGGTTCCTGTGTATCTACAAACTGTGGAACATAGGTAATACCAATGACACCACCACTCTCTGCGATGGCTTTAATTTGCTTATCCGTAAGGTTTCGGGAATGGTCACAGATAAATTTACTATTTGAATGGGATGCTGTAATCGGGGTCTGTACTTCTGAAATGAGATCCCAAAATGCTGGCTCAGATAAATGAGATACGTCTATCATCATACCTAATTCTACCATTCTTTGCACCACCTGTCTGCCAAAAGTGGTCAAACCAGCAGACTCGGGACCTAAGCCTACTCCATCAGCCAATTCATTCCTGCCGTTCCAGGTTAAAGTCAGCCCCCTAATTCCTTGTTTATAATAATCCTCAAGTTGTTCAATTTTTCCATTCAATGCTTCACCACCCTCAATGGTCAAAACAGCAGAAATTTTTCCTTCATGATGAGCGTTAACAATATCGTGATAGCTGCATGCATGTACCAAAGATGATTGGTTATTTTTAATTTCCTGTTTAAAAAGTTTTATTATTTCATTTGTATATGGCACCGATCGATCATGCTGTTCTGGACCGACAAAAATAGCAAAGAATTGAACATGAATACCACCTTGACGAAGTCTGGGTATATCCAAATGTCCCCTTTGTGAAAATACCCCTAGATTTCTCTTCTGCATTAACAAAACAGTCAAGGTATCACAGTGTGCATCGATTACAGGCAATCTTTGTCCCCCCTTTATGAATTAGTCGATATTAAGCAAGAAACCTGCTTGCTTTTGGCAAACAGGTTGTACCGAACTAACTAAATTATATGTTTATTTAGCGAGGCTCTACAATAAGTTTAATAGCCGTTCTTTCATCTCCATCTATGATAACATCCGTAAAAGCAGGGATACAAATCAAATCGACTCCACTAGGGGCAACAAACCCTCTAGCAATTGCTATGGCTTTCACTGCCTGGTTTAATGCACCTGCACCAATGGCTTGCATCTCGGCACAACCGCGTTCCCTGAGCACACCAGCCAGTGCTCCGGCTACAGAATTTGGATTGGACTTTGCTGAAACTTTTAAAACTTCCATGCTGTAATACCTCCTTAGTTAGTTTGGATGATTGTTCTAATCCCTGTATAGATTTTATTCTTCAGACGCCTAAAAATTCCTTCTATTGCATGAAATTAAAAAACTTTTTAGTACCTTTTTTAACAAATTATTCAAGGTTAAAAACTCTTTGAATGTTCTTTGCAACACCATTTTCAGGGTTTAGATCAATAACCACCGCATTTAACTGATAATCACCATCCGCTACTTCGAAGCGGCGAGGCATTTGACTAATAAATTTTTCTATGACGGCATTTGTACATACCCCGATGACAGAATCCCTTGGCCCGGTCATACCAATATCTGTAATATAGGCGCTGCCCTCCGGCAATATTCTCTCGTCTGCAGTTTGCACATGGGTATGGGTGCCGCATATGGCAGTAACCCGACCATCCAAATACCAACCCATAGCAACCTTTTCAGAGGTTGCTTCAGCATGAAAATCAACAAAAATAATGTTTACCTTGTCTTGTATTTCTAACAAGATTTCATCAATTTTTCGAAAGGGACAGTCCAGCTCCTGCATAAAAATTCTACCGGAGATATTAATCACAGCAAGTTTATAGCCTAATTGTGTTTCAAAAATACTGTAACCAACACCAGGGGTACCTGGTGGGTAATTGGCTGGACGAATAATCCTTTTTTCTTTCTCTATATAAGGTATAATTTCCTTTTTGTTCCAAACATGGTTGCCCATCGTAAATACATCCACACCCGTTGCGAAAAGTTGTTTGGCAATTTCCTTGGTTATCCCGTGTCCCGCGGCAGCATTTTCCCCGTTGGCAATTACAAAATCGAGTTTTAATTCTTTACGAAGTGCCTGAAGATTGTCTAAAAGAGCTTTTCTGCCGGGACGACCCACTATGTCCCCTATCATTAATACGCGCAATTTTTTAGGAAGCCTCCCTATTTGTTGAAAACAAGAACACGTCCTTCATCTCTGAAAGCATATAATCGTTTATCTTCAGATTTTGCCTTAACACTCTCGAGCATATGCTCGATTAATTCTTCTTGAACGACTAAATCCTCATCCACTAGGCTCTCATTGTCATCCGTAACAAGATTATTTTTTATGTAGTGACGAAACAGTTCTACCATTAGAGAAATTTCCTCTTGAACCAGTGTTTCGACATCCCTTTGAATTCCAATCATGGTGATACTATCACTGATATCATAATCAAGTTTTACCATCTTTGGGGTTTTACATTCAAGAGTATTGTACATTTCAATACTACTAAGTATATTACTTTTTAAACCAGCGAATTCCTGATCAGATAAGATACCTAAGTGAATAAAGGTAAAGTTTAAAACTTTTCTTTCCGGGTCATAATTTATCTTTGCCACTTCTGGGTATCGAATAAGAATCGAAATCAACAAACTAACACTATTGGTAAGGTCTTCCTTACCATGATAGCGAAGATCCAACTAAAGTCACCACCTGTTTAACAATCCAAATAAGTAATAATTCTTTTATTAAATATACTTTCCTGCTGGAAATTATTTTTTAGCCAAATTATTTTGTACCATAAATGTAAAAAAATGCGGCATAAACAAAACGACCCGAAGGTCGTTTTATTTTGCGTATTCAACATACCTGGTTTCCCGAATAATAATAACTTTTATTTGTCCAGGGTAATCAAGTTCATTTTCAATCTTTTTAGCAACATCTCGCACCAAGCGAATAGCCGCCATATCATCTATTTTATCAGGCTTAACCATAATGCGAATCTCTCTTCCTGCCTGAATAGCAAAGGATTTTTCAACCCCTTCGAAGGTCCCTGCAATCTCTTCCAACTTCTGTAGCCGTTTGATATAAGATTCGAGGGTTTCCCTTCTAGCTCCCGGACGGGCTGCTGAAATTGCATCTGCAGCTTGTACTAAAACAGCTTCTATGGTTTTTGGTTCTTCATCGCCGTGGTGTGCAGCTATGGCATGAATAACCTCAGGGCTTTCCTTGTATTTTTGGCATAAATTTACACCAATTGCCACGTGTGGTCCTTCCACCTCGTGGTCAACGGCCTTACCAATATCATGCAATAATCCTGCACGTTTAGCCAATTTGACATCTATACCCAATTCCGCTGCCATTAATCCCGCTAAATGACATACCTCTATGGAATGCTTCAAAACATTCTGACCATAGCTGGTACGAAACTTAAGTCTACCCAGCAGTTTTACCAACTCAGGATGCAAGCCATGTACACCTGTCTCAAAGGTGGCTTGTTCACCTGCTTCACGTATTTGTACCTCGACATCTTTCTGGGCTTTTTCAACCATCTCTTCGATCCTAGCAGGGTGAATCCGTCCATCAGAAATAAGTCTCTCCAGGGCCAAACGTGCTACTTCCCTACGAATCGGGTCAAAACCGGATAGAATAACAGCTTCAGGCGTATCGTCAATAATTAAGTCAATACCAGTTAAGGTTTCAAAGGCCCGAATGTTACGACCTTCTCTACCGATTATACGACCCTTCATTTCATCATTAGGCAGTGGAATAACCGCAACCGTTGCTTCTGCCACATGATCTGCAGCGCATCTTTGAATAGCTGACGAAATAATGTCCCTGGCCTTTTTGTCCGCTTCCTCTTTGGCACGGTTTTCAAATTCTTTAATCATTACGGCCATATCATGCTGTAGTTCCTTCTCTACATCATTTAACAAGATCTGACGGGCTTCTTCCGATGAAAGCCCCGATACACGCTCAAGTTCAGCCAACTGGCGACTTAAAACATTTGTTAGTTCAGCCTTGGTATTTTCAATTTCAACTTCCTTACGACTGAAGGATTCCTCTTTCTTTTCCATGGAATCCATCTTTCTGTCTAGAGTCTCCTCTTTTTGCAGAAGTCTTCTTTCTAATCGCTGAAGTTCATTTCTACGGTCACGTATTTCCTTTTCCATTTCGTTCCGCAGTTTTAGAACTTCTTCCTTTGCCATTACAATAGCCTCGCGCTTTTTACCCTCTGCGTCCTTCTCAGCTTCTTCAACTATTTTCTTGGCTTGGCTTTCAGCCGATGCTATTTTGCCTTCGGCAATATTCTTTCGAATAAAAAATCCAATTACTAGTCCGATCAAGGTGGTAATAACCGCCACCAAAACAACTTGTAACTCCACTATTTTCACCTCCTGTCTCATTAAGCATATAAATTCAAGATCATCATAAACAAAAAAAGCCGAGCATTACTCGGTAGAAAATAAATAGATATCTGGGTTTGTCCAAATCCGGTGCAGTATTACAAACAACCAAAGATATGGAGCTTAACTATAAAGCCAAAAATCCCGCTAAGGATAGTGTTTGCGCCTTAAGGAATATATTGGATTTTATATATATTAACTGTTGCCAGATATCAAATTCTATTTTCTCCCAACAGTAATTTTACTAGTTTTTTTAGCCACTGTCAAGATTGCCGTCTGTTAGCCCTAAGCCTTGAGCCGTCAGCTTTTTTAAGCCCTTAGCGGTTAGCCCTGAGCCAGCCTATTGGCCATGGGCCATGGGCTTTTTTTGCATGTATTATTTTAGGGTCCGGGGCACCCTCTTTAGGTAACCCGGCGGCACCAGAAAAGGATGAAAACGGTGTCCTCCTGAGTGACAACGAAGGATCTTGGGACTAACCTTTCAATGGCCGAAAGATCCTTCGCTAGCTCAGGCTGGCATCAATAGAAGGTTTTAAAGCCTATGGCTCATGGCCATTTTTCAAAATAGCTAACGACTAAATGTCATCCTCGTCTCCATCCTCTTGTTCCTCGACAATCCCTTCTACAGAGGGCAGCACACTGCCTAGGGATAGCTTTTCACGAACTTTAGCCTGAATTTCCGCACATAATTCCGGTCTTTCCCTAAATAATTCCTTGGCGTTTTCACGCCCCTGACCCAATCTTTCTTCACCATAGGAATACCATGCGCCACTCTTATTAACAACCTTTAATTCTGTGGCAACATCAAGAATACTACCTTCTTTCGATATGCCTGTGCCATACATAATATCAAACTCTGCTTGTTTAAAGGGAGGAGCTACTTTATTCTTGACGATCTTCACCTTGGTGCGGTTGCCTATTATATCTGTGCCTTGTTTAATATTTTCTTGCTTACGTACATCCATGCGCACGGAGGCATAGAATTTTAAGGCCCTGCCACCCGTGGTTACCTCGGGAGAACCATAAACTACACCGACTTTTTCACGGATTTGGTTGATAAAGACAACAATGGTTTTGGATTTGCTAACAATACCCGTTAATTTTCTTAAAGCCTGGGACATTAACCTTGCCTGCAGTCCCACATGGGTGTCACCCATGTCCCCTTCTATTTCAGCCCGGGGTACTAACGCTGCCACAGAGTCCACAACGACAACATCCAAAGCACCACTACGTACCAACGCCTCACATATTTCCAAAGCCTGTTCGCCTGTATCCGGCTGGGATACCAACAAGTTGGCTGTATCGACACCTAAGCGCTTAGCATAAACTGGGTCCAGGGCGTGTTCAGCGTCGATAAAGGCTGCCATACCATTTTGTTTCTGAGCCTCAGCAATCACATGCAAGGCCACCGTCGTTTTACCAGAAGATTCCGGGCCGTATATTTCTACAACGCGACCCCTGGGAAGTCCGCCAACTCCCAAAGCAATATCCAAGGATAGTGCCCCGGTAGAAACTGCTTCTATGTTTAATTTCGTTGAGTCTCCTAACTTCATAATTGAGCCTTTGCCAAATTGCTTTTCAATACCGGACAAAGCAAGTTCAAGGGCCTTTAATTTATCGGACATAAAATCCCCCTCCAAAACACATGTTCGTTCTTTCATTATAGGGCCAATGAAAGAACTAGTCAATTAGAAAAAACCGACTCGCGCATAATAAAAATCACAGGCCAAGCAATCCACAGCCTAGGTTCTATGTGCATATTGGAAAAAAACATTTTCCAATATGCACATAAACTTGGCTAATATGCCTGCTTAGAATGCCTGTGATTACTACCTTCTAGCCCGGGCCGGTTCAACGAATAATCTTCTGCCTTTAACGTGCTGTCTGTGCAAGCAACTGATAACGCAGTTGGCCCAGTCCTCGGGAACCTCTACAAAGCTAAAGTTCTCATAGATGTTAATGCTGCCTATTTGACTACCAGGAATACCTGATTCATCGGAAACCAGTTTGATAATCTCAGCGGGGCTGGTCCGGTCTTTTCTGCCTAGTGTTAGGAATAGCCGTACCATACCAGGCCTGGCACCTGTATTGCCAAAATTAACGGTATCTAGATTAATCTCATCCACGCTGGGTTCCATATCCATGGAAAGCTTGAGGGCAGCCGCTGCTATATCAATCGGATCAAACTCATCCAGCAGCGGATCGATAATCGAACGATAGTAACCAAGCTTACCCTCTTCGATAATCTGCAGCATTCTTTCCTTAATGGTTTCTTTTTGACGCTCCACCACATCAGCCACCGTAGGGAGGTTCTCCCTTTTAATACGACTCTTGGTTATATTTTCAATTAAGCGAAGTTGGCGATATTCCCGGGGGCTAATGATGGTTATGGCTACACCTGATCTGCCTGCCCTACCTGTCCGCCCAATTCTATGGACATAAAACTCCGGATCTTGGGGTATATCATAATTGACTACATGGGAGACACCCTCAATATCCAATCCCCTGGCAGCCACATCTGTGGCTACCAGAAGTTCTACTTCGCCTGATCTGAATTGCCTCATGACGGCATTTCTTTGCTGTTGGCTAAGGTCACCATGTAAAGCCGCTGCAGCAAAACCCCTGGCCTGTAAACCCGCCACCAATTCGTCCACACCCCTTTTGGTGCGGCAAAAAATGATCCCCTGGGCTATCTCACTTATGTCCAATATGCGACAAAGTGCCTCTAACTTATTTTTTTCCGGTGCCTCATAATAAACTTGCTCAATCTGTGGCACAGTAAGGTTGGCCTTACTAACCGTAACATATTTGGGTTCCTTCATATACTGGTGCGCCAGTCTAATAATTTCCCCAGGCATGGTGGCAGAAAAAAGCAAGGTTTGCCGTTCCGCCGGTGTATGTCGAATAATTTCCTCAATATCTTCGATAAAGCCCATATCCAACATTTCATCCGCTTCATCAAGAATAATCATATCAACCTGATCAACCTTCAAAGTTTGTCGACGCAGGTGATCCAACAAGCGTCCAGGGGTACCAACAATCACTTGCACACCTTGCCGCAGTGATCTTATTTGACGGTCAATGGATTGTCCGCCATATATGGGTAAAACCTTAATTCTGCAGTAGCGTCCTATTTTGGAAATCTCCTCTGCCACCTGAATGGCCAATTCACGGGTTGGTGTTATGATTACTGTTTGAATTTCCCTTTTTCTTGGATTTAACTTTTCGATCATTGGGATGCTAAAGGCTGCTGTTTTACCTGTACCAGTCTGGGCCTGACCAATCATATCATGACCGGCTAAAATTTGTGGCACGGCCAGTTGCTGAATTGGTGTTGGTTCTTCAAATCCCATTTCTTTTAGACCTTCCACGATTCTGTGATCCATTTCAAGATTACCAAAGTTCATAGTCTCTCTTCTACGATTCATTCATTTCCTTCTTTCTAGCTTCTATAAATTACTTTCCTTGTAAAAAGTGCTTAGCCATCTTTAATGCACCATTGACGGTACCATTTCGAATGGCCTTTCTTTCCCCCGGAAATCGATATTCTCTATAACATACACCAGTAGGTGAGGATAAAGCAATATAAACTAACCCAACCGGTTTCCCCTCACTGGAATTAGGACCAGCAACCCCTGTCACAGCCAATCCTATACTACTGCCAAGCCTTCTGCGAACTCCCTCAGCCATGGCAATAGCGGTTTGACGACTGACAGCCCCGTGTTGGGCTAGGGTTTCAGGGGGTACACCAAGTATTCTTTCTTTTACTGGATTCGTATAGGCTACCACGCCACCCACCAGATAGCGAGAGGCACCTGGTATACCAGATAAACGAGCCTCAATGAGACCTCCCGTGCATGATTCTGCCACAGCTATGGTAAGCCCTGCATCGATCAGCATTTCGCCTACCACCTGCTCAACCTTTTCGTCATCCTCCGCAAAAATATATTGAAATAAACGTTTATTTACTTGCTTCGATAGATTTTGGACAAGTGCAGAGGCCTCTTCCAAAGTTGATCCCTGGCCAGTTATCCGAACTTCCACAACACCCGGTTGCACTAAGAAGGATATTTCAGGATTGGCCATACCGCAAAGGTCATCGATTAATTCTTGCACCGTACTTTCCCCAATACCAGTTAGCCTAAATGTCTTAGAGGTGCAGAGAACTCCCCTATGGGGTAGACTATTTAAGTAGGCTACCACGGAGTCTTCAAACATGGTCTCCATTTCCCAGGGTGGTCCCGGCAAAATAATAACCGCTTTTTTATCTACCTCAACAATGGCCCCTGGGGCAGTCCCTCTGGTGTTTGGTAATATCCTGGCACCTTCTGGGAATAATGCCTGTTTGGTGTTATTGGAGGGCATTTCCATGCCTCTTTTATTGAAATAATTCTTTATGGCTGCCAGGGAGGCCTCATCTAATTTCATATCCAGTTCCAATACTTCTGCCACTGTTTCCTTGGTCAGATCATCAATGGTCGGGCCCAAACCACCGGTAATAAAAATAAGCTCTGCCCGCTCCAATGCCTGAAGCAAAACTAAACCCATGCGTCCCCAATAATCGCCTACCGTAGTATGCTGGATAACCTCAATACCCATCTCTGTAAGGCGCCGACCTAAATATTGGGCATGGGAATTTAAGACCTCACCAACCAGTAGCTCTGTACCTGTAAAAATAATCTCCGCTTGCATCTAATCACCTTTTTCACACAGTATCATATACTTATTCTCCGATACTATTTATTTCCCTTCACTAAAATTTTATTATCTGAAACAACAAAGAGACCAAGTAGAATTGGTCTCTTTATTATTTCCAAATATTATCAATTTATGCAGCTGTTTGGCTTTCCAAGAGGCTTCGAAATTCTTCCCCAGAAATTTTTTCCTTCTCCAGTAACACATCCATCGTTGAAGTTAAAAATATTTTATGGGCAATCATGTAAGTCATTACTCTTTGTTCCTGCTCCTGCAAAATTTCGGAAACTAACGTGTGTTTAAGATCTCCCGGTAAATCCTCTAAGCTAACAACACCAACCCTGGACATGCCAGCTTTAATCATTGTTTGGGCAGTATGCAGAGCCTTTTCATAGTCATTCGATGCTCCGGTACTGCGACTGCCGTAAACAACTTCCTCCGCTAAGGCACCCGCTAGCATTACCGCTATTTGATTCTCTAAATAATCCTTGGTATAAAGATAGGTATCATCCTCCGGGTTTTGACGCATATATCCCAGGGCTCCTCCCCTGGAGGTTACCGTTAGGGCAGATACAGAGCCGGGTCTTGCTAATTCACTCACTAAAGCATGACCCGTTTCATGAATAGCTACCCGTTTTAATTCTTCCGAATTTGGCCGCCGATCAAGTTTTTCACCCATTATTACCTTATCAATAGCCTCATGGAAATGTCTGTGCTCAATTTCCTTTAGCCCTTCTCGCATGGCTAAAATGGCTGCTTCATTGGCTAAACTCTCCAGATGTGCGCCGGAAAAACCAAAGGTCTCCCTGGCTATTTGGAGGATGTCAACACTCTGGGCTAAGGGTTTATTCCTGCTATGAAGTTTTAAAATTTCCAATCTTCCTTTTTTATCCGGTAGATCAACTTTAACCTGACGATCAAATCGGCCCGGTCTCAGTAAAGCTGGGTCCATCATATCCACACGGTTGGTAGCGGCCATAATCAACAGTCGCACATGATCATCGATTTTTAAACCATCCATCTCCACCAATAGAGCATTCAGAGTCTGATCATATTCCATATGACTGGAATTTTGTCCCCTTTTAGTGGCCAGTACCTCAATTTCATCGATGAAGATTATGGCGTTCTTCTTCTTTTGTTTAACCGCTGCATCCCTGGCTGTCTGGAATATTTTGCGCACCCTTTGGGCACCCACACCAGCATACATTTCCACAAAGTCAGATCCACTGGCCGAGACAAAAACGGAGTCCGTATAGCTGGCGGCAGCCCGAGCCATCAGGGTTTTACCTGTGCCAGGCGGACCTGTCATAATGATCCCCTTCAGGGGACGAATTCCTAATTGTTTTATTTCATGATGGTTTCTTATAAAATCAAGGGCTTCTTTAAGTTCTTTGATGGCTGAACCTTGTCCACCAATTTCATCAAAGGATATTTCTTGTCGTTTGGGCAAGGTAGAGCTGTTTCCAATACCTGTTTTCACCATACCCTTAGAATAGACCAAAAAATATAGTGCCCCGCCAAAGGCCAATATAAAAATAAAAGGAGTAAGATCATAACCCACTGTTAGTCCAAAAACTAAAAGAGCTGCACCTAGACCTAAACTAATTTCTTTTAGCAATTTGGCCACCCCCTTCCGTGGTAACTACCTTACGAGCATCATGCCTAGGTATTATTTTATATAAATAGTGGCCATCCGGTTTAGTAAGTTGTAAATAGATATTTGTTTCGTCAATAAAAACTTTACCCTCTACTCCCTGTTTCTGTGCTGCTACTTCGACCTTTTGAGAAACCTGTGGGAAATTGCCAATTACCTGAGCCTGGTAAATAACATGGTGGCTTTCATAAAAGACTTGATCAAGTACAGCATCGCTCTGACTAAGGATTTCTATTTGATATCCTTTTTTACCCATAACCTCACTAATTAATTGATTAAGCTCCTGATAGGCCATCATTAGATTACCTGCATCCTTCGATAATTCTACTTTTATAAGGGATTGAGACGAATCCTCTTTAATTGTAAAATCCTTTACCAGCTCTTTGTTTTCTAATAACTTATTTAATGGCTGTTGAAAATTATACTGTTGATAAACCCATTGTCCGCCAAAAACAAGAGCTAGGCCGATTACAAAGGTCAAAAAAATAACCGGAACCTTAAGGCCGTGCCATTGCATAGCCATCATCCTTTCCAGTCTTAGTCTGTATTTTATGCTATATCATTATAACACAATCGTATATACTGTTCTTTAGGAAACAGTTGGAAAGAACAAACTCACCCTAAGGATAACATAGTGTTTCTTAATTCACTTTATTATCCATTCAAGAAAAGCATAATTTTCTAAACAATAAAAAAACCGAGGCAAAAAACTACTCGGTTTGATATGTAGGTAACGATCCCTCCTTACAAACTAAAGCCAAAGTCATCAGCAAAGGCAACGTCGATGATAAACTCATACCTGGCTATTTCCATATCCCCTTGGGCATCCTTAAGTACCAGGTAATATTTCTGATCTTTGGCATATTTGCGATTACGGAAGGTAAACTTCTCTCGGAACTGTCGCTTCTCCGGTGCTGCATTTCTGCGGTCGGCGATAATCAATTCCTCATCGGATATCTTTTCACCGGACTCGGTCTCAAAGTAAACCTTGATTTTACTGGGTCTTAGGGTATCGCTGACATTCTCCGTCTGCATAAAGTCCAGATAGGTTAGCAGGTTGGTAATTTTGCGGCAAAGAGAGGTGAGCACCACCTCCACCTGGCCCACATCCTTTTTGTATCGCTCAGTTTTAACTTTAAGCAGGGGCACCACGATCTCTTGCAGCGAGGCCCCACCATGCACATAGTTCTGTCCTCCACCGGGGACTTTGAAAATATCTGCCCCCCGGGGAACAGTGACATAAATATCCTTACTTTGGGTTCCCAAATAATCCAGGGAGTAGCCCAGGGTTCCCTCAATGGTTAAGGGTGCCTGGGACAGGATAAACCGCTTATTAAGATAAGCCCCGTCCCGTTGGTGCAGGCTCACCTTATCACTTTCGTCCAGCTTATCCCTCTTATAAATAAAGCCATGATCCGACGTAATGATATAGTTGGTAATGGACTTGTCCACCGTAAGCTTCTGCATCAATTTCATGATCTCATCCATGGCCTCCTGGACTGCAACAAATACCTCATCTTCCGTTGCTGCATCGTCTCCCCTGGCATCTACCTGGTTGTGATAAATATAGATTAGTTCTGCCTCGCCAATCAGCCTTTGCACGGCCTCTCTGTTCATAGATATCACTCGATCATAGGTGGTGGCCACCGCCTGGGGATGGTGTTCCTTTAGTATCTTCTCCCTTTGCTCGGTGGTAACACAGGACTTGCCATCCACTAAAACAGCATATTCATCTGTCAGTGTGATGGCATGATGGGGCAACAGTCCGGCCATGCCCAAACGGGTATAGGAAGGTAGCACCCCCAACATATGCTGCAATTCTGAATGGGTATTGACCTTCTCTTTAAACCTCTGATGCAGTTCTAAGCCGCATTCATAGCGGAAGCCATCGGAAATGATTACCGCCGTACGCTTTTTGGCTACGGCCGGAGCCACCACCAGTTGATAAAAATCAGATTGCCTAAGCCCTGTCAATTGACCGTAGGATACCTCCTTAGCCAGCTTTTCTGCCCACAGGATGGATAGTTTCATGAGATAGCCGTTGGTGTAAATATTCTCCACCAGGTTTCTTAGCTCATGCAAAGTGTCATGGTACTGGATTTGGTCGTAGGACAGATAGAAATTGCGGTAGAGTTGATCGATCCGCACCCAATGAGATGTATAAAGGCCAATAATTTCATTGGCATCCTTGGCCGTGGCTTGATGAAACTTCTTCAATTCCGCCATGAGCTGATTGGCTTGGTGGATGGCCCGATAATAGCAAAGATACTTGGCCGCAAAATGTTTTTTGCTACTACGCTTCTCAATGACCTCTTGAAAATGGGCTGCCAGCGGTGCAGCATGGGCAACCAATAGCGCTGCCAAATGGCTGATAATATTAACATCGAAGACTTCAAAGGTATCGCACTCCAGATAATTTTCTACAGGAATATTGTCAAAATAATCTTGGGTACGGAGCTTCACAGCCATCTGTGCCGCAATACGGTCATACTGATCCTTGTGCAGCATATTGTTCATAAGATTGGAAACAAAGACTGCAATATCGTTCTTCTTATAGGAAAGGAAGGTCTGCCAGGCCTTGGGTACATCCCCCTGCAAATGATGGGCTGTATAGGTAACGAGCAGTGTTACCATCAGCTTTTCCAGGGTAGGTTTTTCCCCTTGATAGCCATAATACTTCTTACATAGTTGCCAGAAGCAATCCAACAGGCCCATCTTGGTAAAGGCAGTGACATATTTATTTTCAGCATATTCCCCACCGATGATGACAGTCTTGAGAACTTCTTCGAAGCTAGGTATCTTAACCCCGGCCAACACCGCCAACATGCCAATCTCAATGGTCTCGACATTATAGCTTTCCAGGCCCAGGGCAGCAAATTTCTCTATTCTTTCATTAGCCCGCCAAAACTTGGGATACTGGGCCAACTGCTCTTTATATTTCTCAGGGATCTGTAGATCCGCACACAGCAAAGAAACCCGATCCGCATAAAACACCATTGAGTAGTGAATCATATCTGACAGATGATTATCACCATCTGCAGGCTTGGCAAAGGGAGCATAAACAAGATAACTGTTCTCTATATCCCCGCACTCCAAAAAGTACTTGGTATACAGGGCGTTATCCCCGGTCAACTTATGCAGTCTAGCATTTTCTAATTGTAACGAATCAATTTCCTCAGCAAACTCAGCGTTATCATCATACCAAAAGATCAACCTCCGCCCACCAAAGCGAAATTCTTGATTTAACTTGTCCTGTATGGTTTGTAGGTTCATTCCAACAACCCTTCTTTATGAATGTAGGATGTAAAATGTAGAATTTTTAAATCTTTTCATTTTACATCCTACATTTATTTAATCTTTCCCAGCAGGTCTATCTTCACTGGCTTTTTGCCCTCGCTGGCTACTACCAAGCCTTGGAATTTGGCGTAATTTACTAAAACTCCATCATCCAGGTCCAGGGGAATGCGTTGATGGGCAACGTGGGCGATGGCTTGGTCGTAAATTCTGGTTTCCGCCAGTTGTTTAACCAGTTTTTCTCTCTTCTTTACTGTCTTGGCTTTTTCAGGGGCTGGGACATTGCTCTCTAATACTAGGTCACAGTGGGAGATGGCACTTTCTATGACTGTCTGGATTTTGTGCAGATAATCCGCCCGTACACGTCCCACTGTGTCTTGGTTGTAGCGGTGCAGATAAATCAGAGCCTTAAAGCCGTTTTCCTTGCCGCTGTCGAAAAGCCAATAGATGGGGCGTTTTTGGTAGGTCTTCACATGGTCTTTGTAGAAGTCCTTTAGAAAGTAATTGCGGATGATTTCCCGGGAAGTGCTGCCTCTGTTGCCCAGAGCCTGGGCAATGAAGTCTAGGTTTTCTTCCAGTGTATCTTCCCCATAGACCACTTTAACGAAGGTAATAAAACGACCAACAATATCATCGTCGAAATACTCTTCATCAGTGATGGGGATGACGTTGTCTTTATCAGGGATAAAGGTTTCATATTTGCTGTCGTCCCAGTCACCACCGGCATAGACTAGGCCTTCCACATCCAGGGAGTAGCGGCCGAACATGCAGCCTATTGCGTAGGAGACAAAGCTGCGGATGTCTCGTTGGAAGTCGGCTTTGCGGATGGTGATGTCTTTGTCCTCTACTTCTGGAGTTAGCTCATCTTGTAGACCGTAGATTTCGATGAAGATACGGTTAAGTTCTTCTTCGTTAGCTTTGAGTTGCCTGAATTGCTGCCCGGTAAACTGTTGCCACTCAACAAAGTGATCAGATACCTTTATTTTTTTCTGAACCAGTGGATGTTTTATAAAATTCCAACTTGTTTCGAAACTATTCCAATCATTTTTGGAAATAGATATATTCTGTTGGACTAGAGTGAATACCTCAACGTTATAATGTGCTACATTATAGGGCAAGCAAAGCGTATCATTAACATTTTGATTCATTGTTGGATTAAATAATTTTATTAGATAATTTGTTACCTTTGTATTTAAAAAGCCTAATACGCATAAATCGCAACAATATTCATTATTAAAAATTGTTGGTGAGGCAGAACTAAATATAAACTCAGCCTCTTTAATTTTAAAACCATTACTTCCAGAAGTTATCGCACCCCATGTAATGCCTTCTTTATTCCAATAATTTTTATTGCATAATCCACCATGCATTTCATAAAACATTTTTGCTTCCTGTGACCAGTCCACTAGCTCAATATGATTACCATACCATTTTTTAAATTCTCCCCCATTAGCGTAAGCAGTCCAGCGATTTCTATCTACAATTTCCCACCATCTTCGTACATACTTTTGATTATTATGTGTTTTATTTCTTCCTCCAGAAAATAGTTGATTCGATAGTAATGGAAAATCAAATATTTCTAAGTTTGACACCCAATAAGCAATTGGCTTTCCGGGTATTTTACAAAAACTTTCTTTTTGTGCAATCTGTATCCCAGCACTTGTATGTTTTTTTTCTAGGAAAGCTTCCTTTTTCGCTTTTTCACCTTTATAATCAACCAACCGCATAAAAGTAGACCTATAATTTTCTACACCTTGATTTCTAAAAACAAATGCTGTTGTTTGAACAACTTCCCCACTAATTTCATCAAAGGCCCTAGCCCCTAGATGAACCATATTTATGAGCTCTTCTGTCATTAAACTCGTCCTTAGATTTTCATAACTAGACAAAAACATCCATGAATGCATAGTTATCAATGCAATAAAACCACTTGTTTTAGACATTTGTAGGACTTTCTCAATAAAAACTGCAAACATATCAGTTTTGCTATTTGGAAAGTTTTCTTTTACAAAGGCTGAAAGTTTTAGGGACATATCCGGCCCTGAAAAATATGGCGGATTGGTGATAACAACATCATACTTCTTCACCATTATCATGGCTTGTCGAATTAAAACCAGCATGATTAAGGAAATATTATTTAGCCATATGGACATAAACAAATCGTCTACATCCTTATGCTGCAGTTCTTCTATATATCCATAAAGCCCATTATAATCCTTTTCTTCAATATTCAGAATAGAACCATATTCCTTAGCATCCCTAAAAACACTCACTAAATAGTTGGCCGTTTCCCTATGTAAACTATCAAACTCTAATTGCCCTACCCCTTGTTCAAAGCTGGTTAAACCATTACTTTCCTGAATCGCACAAAGATTAGGAATAATACTTTTATTTAAAAACCTTCTGTCATATTTTCTCCCTTTCATCATAACTGCAAAATAGGCAAGCTGGTAGGCTCGATCATCTATATCCAGTCCATACAGGTTTTTTTCTATAATCAACTTTGCAGCATCCCTTTGGGAATAACCACAAGATTCATAAATCTGCATCAAAACATCAAATGCATAAACTAAAATGTGGCCACTGCCCATAGCCGGGTCTAAAACTTTTATCTCCTCTGGGTTGTCTTTCATATTTTGGGTCCTAATTTTTTCAAGCTTCTGCACAACATCAGGTTCTTGCTCTGCTTCATCCAAATAATATTCCCAATTAGACTGTAGTATAGTGTTCGGATGCCCCTCCAACCAAATTCGGCCAAGGGAATTTTCCACCATATATCGTACAATCCAGTCAGGCGTAAATAATTGTGTCTTTGCTGGAACATCTTCCTTAGGAACTTTTTTCTTTCCCACATATGCATCCACAACAGCCTTTGGCTCGGTGTTGTAATACTGATACATCCAGCCAATGATCTCCACCGCTTCAAGAAAATCCTCTTCCTCAATCTTTAGCAAATCTCGGATTACGCCGTCTTCATGGGTAAATGAAATATCCAGCAAAATCTCTGTATAGTCTTTGTCATCCCTGGAGGTATTCTCAAACAACTCCGGAAGTATCTCACCCAGTTCATTACACTGCTTGATAAACAGTAGACGAAAGAGTTTATCAAGTTCATTCTTTTCTTTAAGGGTCAGTATCTCATCTACTTCCTGCTGGAATAAATTCAGATCAATTTTAGGGGCCTGGGTCACCAGATCTGGCTCGAACTTGCCTTTGGTTTCACTGGAAAGCACCCGAGTACGGGAGGGTAGGTAGTCGTTAACCTCCATAAAACGGACGGCGATAATGCGGTTGAACCAGGTGTAGGCTACTTCCTCCATGACGGGTTCGTAGCCCTTTTCTTTGATGCGCTTAACCAAATTCTCTCGTTGTTTCAGTTCTTTACCCGCCAGGGTCACTTCTACACCAATGTGGGTGGAGAAAATGGCGAAATCATGGCCCTGCTGGCTGGGTTGGCTGATGTTGTCTGTGGTGATGCCGATGCGGCCTGCTTTATCTTTGACAGATGCAATTAATTTTCTCCTTGCTTCAATAGCAAAGTTTTTAATTGCCGTCTTGTTCATGGTGTTCCTCCCTTGCTACATCAATAAGGTAATGACGGTATCTTTGTTTTCCTCCAGTTCTTCGATAAGTCTTGCTTTTAATGATTTTAAAAATTCATCAATATCCTGTTCCCTTTCGATGGTCACTGTTTTATTAACTGTGATATTTCTTAAGCTGATATTTTTTATCTTCTTGGGTACAAAGGTTGCCGGGTTTTCTTGACCCAGTGTATCATCCTTCTTCCTCTTTGGTTTAACCTTATATATCTCCGCCTGTTTCCTCTCATATTCAGCAATTTCATTAAGACAACGGATTTTTAATGCTTCGCTTTCATGGCGGGTATTTTTCACCGCTGCCACTTCATTGGATTCCTCCAGTTTGATTTTCAGTTCGTCAAAAAGCTGGAGAAACGCATCTTTAAAATCCGATCCAAAGGACTTCTGGTCCAGGACATCCATCACTTGCTGTCGGTCAAATTGCACCTCCGCACGGATAGGTTTTGCCTCCTTCTCCAGCAGAGAGGTGTGCAGGACAGCAAACTGGTCCAGCAAGGAGGGCAGTTTATAGATATCACCATAGGGTGTGGGCTTCACAGCAATGGTCTTGATGCTTTCCACCAGGTTGATAAGCTCTTTATCCACCACATAGGTTTTGCTGTTCTGAAAGATATCGTTGTATTGCCAGGCCTTGGCAAAGATGGTCCTTTGCTCACCGGCAAAGAAAGTGAAGATGGGGCTAATGCCTTCAGCTAGATCCAGCAAATCGTCCCGATGGCTATCCACATATTGGAAGAACTCTGCGGGGTTGCTCATCTCTATAATCTCTGTCAACATTTCTTTGGCCTTGATTAGCACAGACCTGCCGGGGAAACGGCTTTCCCAGCGATATTCAATTAGGAGTTTGTCGATCTCGTACATTTTGTCCCCTGCTTTGGTCTTAAATATTTTCATTAAAGTATCTTCTTCATCGTTAATGGTGGGCAGGGAGAATAAGTCCTTCATGACCTCTTTAACAGATTTTATCTGTTTGTCGGTGGGACGCTCTCGCTTTTCAACGAGCAGTTTATCGGCATATTCCCGCTTGCTAACGTATTTAACCAGGTCGCTTGCTTTGGTATCCACGGGGGAAATGTTTTTGCTATTGATGGTAAAGCTGATCTTCGCTTGTTTAAATAACATGGCCGCCAGCCACTGCACATCTAATTCTACAAAACCGTAGGGGGCTGCGGAGAAACGGTCCAGCAGATTCTTAAGGGATGTTTTGGTCAGTCGGGCAGAGTTTAACTCAATGAAGCCCAACACATCATCCAGGGCGAGTTTATTGGCTGCCTTATTGTCGAAACTACCCAGTGCCATTTGGTTATCCGTGCGGAAAATGGCATCAATATCAGCTAGGGTGGGTGCTGTTTCCATGTAGGATAGTTTGTTGTAGCGGGTATGCACCAGTTTGCCCAGGGCCTCATTGATTCTGCTGGCTGGGTCTTTGGCACTAATATTGGCCTTATCTCCATTGACATAGATATCGGCATTTTTGATGGCCTCTTCAATGAATATCCGTGTGCGGCCCTTTTTCTCGTTCAGTTCATCTTGCTTGGCCCGCTTGATGCTTTGGAAAGTTTTGGCTAAGGAGGCACCTTGCTTGGTGATGAATTTGCCAATCTTCAAAGCCTCGATAATTTCCTCTATGAAGGTGGCGTCGTTGGGTAAGTGTACCAGCACGTTATTTTCCTGGGACGAGAGCATGCGTAGCATTTCCGGTTTGGAATCATCTTCGCTATAGGGAGTAATGATGCGCACCCCCAGATCGGCAGACTGGTTATTTTTGAAATAACGATCATCCACCATTTGGTTATAGGCAAAATTGTAGCGGGCGTTGTAACGATATTTGGGTTCTTTAATCAGTTCTTGGAAGACAATGCTAGATACCTCGTTAATGACTTCGCCCATTTCCACATCTTCGTTTTGAATGGCTTTGTTAATGTCCTGCTCCTCGTTGGTCAGGAACATATAGTGTTCGCCATTCTTTTGCACCAAAGTTTGCTTAATCAGGCGGGCTAGGGACTCCTCCACCTGTTTTCTCAAGGCGATGCGGTCTTCATCGATGCGGGAAACCATTAAGGTGGTTAGGTTTTCCACATTGGCCTTGATTTCTTTGACATACTTTATCATAAACAGCACTTTGAGCAGTTCCACGTCAAAGTGCTGCAGTTTACTGTTTTCTTCAGCATGTTTAATTACAATGCGGTGGGTATGGTCGATAAATTTATCCAGGGCATTGTAGAAAATATTAAAGGGCACGATGATTCCCTCGGTATCTTCCATGAAATGCATGGCAGATTCTTTAAACAAGGCAATCATGGACCGCTCACCTTCGGCCAGGTGTTTTCCCGAAGCACCATGGGTTCTGATGGCGGTTAAAACATGGCCCAACAGGTTGAATTGGTAGGGGATAAAGGGATAAACCGCAGCAAATTCTTCTCTATTTTTGTATAACTTCTTTTCCACTTCATCTATAAAGGTGATGAGGTTTTTGATGATTGCTTCCTTTTGATCGTAAAGTAAGCATAGGGTGTCCCTGGCTGTTTCGGTTTTAGACAGGATTCTTTTACGAATGACTTCATCCACGTTGGCACTGGAGAGAGAAAGTCTGGTATCAAAGCGGCCTTGAATTTTGGAGAAGTCGTTACCCTTGACGGACACCACAGAATCGATATCCTGCTGACTGGTGACGATGACCCAGGCTTTACCACCGCAGGCAGTTCCAAGGTCTTCGGTGACTGTTTGCAGGTTGAGCATCAGGCGTGTGTCGCCAGCAATGTACTGACCAATCTCGTCCACCAGGAAAACCACATGATGGTTTTCCCCTTTGCTTTCACAGTATTTGCACACCATACTGGCAAATTTCTCAATAGAAAGGGTATAGTTATCCACCGCCTTTTCACACCAGATGCGGGCGGCCTCTTCACTCATGATATTTAGCCCAGACAGCACCTGCACAATCTCGTCTTGAATAAAATAAAAATCTTCCCTGGTGCTTTCCCAAATACTGCCAGACACCTGGAAAAACTTAGCCTTAAAGCCTTCGAAATTACCATCTTCGGACAGTTTACGCTCCAAATCGGCCAAAAAAGGCAAAGAACCACAGAAGCCTTGCATTTCGTTGAACACCTTGAGAAAGACATCCAGAATGGCATCTTTGTTGGACTTGGCATCGGCTTCGCTTTTGGAATCTATATTAAATAAAATAACATCGGTGGAAAAGCTACCAGAGAGCTTGATATCAGAAATGACCATGGGGTCATCCAGCTTGTGTCCATCGGTGAAAAATTCAATGGCTTGCCTGCCATTTACTTCTTTATTCTGTAGTAGGTAGGATAATATTTTCAGGAAGTGAGATTTACCACTGCCAAAGAAGCCGGAAATCCAGACACCCATTTTGTCTGTCTGTCTGTTGATGCCCTTTTTATAGCTGTCGAAGAAATCCCGGAAGTGCTTGGCCAGTTCTTTGGTCACCACATACTCGTCCAGTTCTTGCAAGATATTTTCCCCATCATCCTGGCCCACTTTAATAACGCCTTTGATATCCCGATCAATTGGTTTGCTAAACATATCCGCAATACGCATCTTTTTCCCTCCAAAACCTTACAAGATTAAACCAGTTTAAAGGCCGGTAATAGTTATCATCTTTAATGATGCCAAATGGCGTTTAGGTTGTCCTACTGAACCAAAACAAACATGAAACCATTCCGGCACTATATTCCATAGGGATCCCCCATAATTATACAATCTTTGTTGTCACTAGAAGAGATTGTGTTCATTTGTAAATCTCCACTATTCCTCTACAGCATGACAATATTCGATAATATCACTTACAGAACAATTAAAAAGACTGCACAACTTATCCAAAGTGTCGTAAGTAGGGTTTGCTGAACCAACCTAGTTTTAGTAAAAACACTATAATATTGGTTCACAAAAAACCTGATTATACCGAAATATGTGTCGCAGAAAAATGGGCAAAAGAACACGGAGCTTATGCTCCAAGTTCATCACTAGGAACTGCAGGCAGATCACGCTTTCGGCGGTCTCTTTTAGGCGTGCCATAATACGCGCTAAGCCATAGCGACGCTTCCCTTCGCCGAATTTTCCCTCAACAGCGTTGCGTTCGCTGGCATCTTACCGTTCTAGGCGTTTTTGCATATTCTGTTTCGCTTTATTAACCAGTGGCCGTCCCAGCCGTGGCCCACTGAGCCGTATGTTATATCTATCGCAGTAACGTAGGTTCTCTCTATTGCGGTAGATCTTATCGGCTAGAACGACCTTAGGGTAGTGCCCGTACTTTTGGTGGTAATGTTCCACCGATTCTATTAGGGTTATCCCTTCATTAAATGCGTCCCAACTCAGGGTTTCCACATAGGCATAACCGTCTACAATACCGATAGCGATCTTGGCCCCGAATTCAGTATTGGCTGTGGCTTTACCCCGGACTGGGGCGCACATGGGGCTGGCTAATGCTAACAATGCGATCATTTATCTTATGGGTACGGTGGGTATACATGTGAAGTTGTTGCCCATACACCATACGTATGGTGCGCAGTGTTTCCCGATGTTTCCGACTTAGGCCATGATCATCACCGGCGGTAGCCATCAGGTTGTCTATAGCACGCAGGTTACGCCTAACATAACGTAGTTGCTTACCAATGGCCTTGCGGACAGCCTTACTGCCAGGTTTCCTGTTGTGAACAATGCTGAGATAAGCCTTGCGGGCTATTTTACGATAAGTGCGCGGTCTTTTACCGGGCTTACCGAGGTTCTTGTGTATGTCGTCGATTATGTTGTCTAATCTTTCTCTAGCTTCATTAAGCAAGGATAAATCGGTTGGGTAGCGTATATCCGCCGGGGCGCAGGTGGCATCCAGGATAAGTTTGCCTTTATTAGACGGGTAAACCTCAAAAGAAGTAGGCTTCATTTCTGGTTTAGCGGATTCTTCCACTGCCTTTTTATTGCTACCTGAGGGTGGGGGTGGTTCGTTCTTGTTGTCATCGTCATCCTTTTGCTCTTTTGTTTGCCTATCGGCACTGCAGATTTTTTCATTGATATCTCTTAGGGCTTCAGCCCCAAAACGTTTACGAAAATGAACCATTAGGGAAGGGTCAAATCGTGGCTAGTCCTGGCATTCCCTAAGGCCAATGAAGGTGAGTAGCCCAGGGGAGTTTCACCCCCAGGCCCTCTCAGAACCGGACATGAACCTCTCGGCTCATCCGGCTCCCATCATCATCCCGCAATTTCCCAGTGAGCAAAGAGCGTGAGGTTCCATTTAGCATAGTTATGAAGCCATCTAATTGATTGCCTCTTTTTATGCTTCATTTTACGATACTTTCTCCTTGCCCATAAGGTCAATGCTCGATTTATCATCAGCATGACTGAGTATAGTGTGCTTTTCTGGTATTTGCCATAATAGTTGATCCAACCACGAACAATCGGATTCATCCATGTTGCAAGATCCTTTAGCTCAACGTGACACCTGTTGTGCAGTTTCCATGATCGAATCGTGTTCCGCAAGTCTTTCGTTGCTTTCGCACTAGCACCGGGTCCAAAACCGAGAAATATTTTCCCTTTCTGGCTTCTAACCCATCGGGGCCGGAACGTGTAGCCAAGAAAATCGAAGCTTGTAGTTTCATACTCTCCTTTGCGGTTGTAATCCTTGCAATAGATGATTCTACTTTTATCAGGATGTATCTCCAGTCGGCATTCTTCCATGCGTTTCTTAAGACTCTCCATGATTTCCATTGCTTCTTGATGTGTCCTGCAATGGACCAACCCATCATCTGCATACCGGGCCCAACTGAGTTGGGGATATTCTCTTTTCATCCACCAGTCAAACGCATAGTGCATAAAGAGATTTGCAATAACTGGACTGATGACCCCTCCTTGAGGGGTTCCGGAAGTCCTCTTGATGATCTCTCCATTGGGCATAATCATAGGTGTTTTAAGCCATCTGGCAATATAAAGAAGTACCCATGGATTATCAGTGTGCTTCGTCACAGCCCTCATTATTAACTCATGGTCCAGATTATCAAATAGTCCTTTGATGTCAAATTCCACTACCCAGTCTATTTTCCAGCACCTTTCTCGGGTTCTGTGTATGGCATCCAAAGCAGATTTGTTTGGTCTGTAGCCATAAGAGTCTTCGCAGAAGATTGGTTCTACCATTGGCTCGAAGTATAATCGGGCAGTCATTTGGGCTACACGGTCTTCCACTGTGGGAATCCCCAGTAGTCTTATCCCGCCGTTCTTTTTCGGAATCTCTACGCCTAGTACCGGTTTTGGCATATAACTGCCTGATGACATCCGGTTCCAAAGCTTGTACAAGTTGTTCCCAAGATTCTGCTCATATTCCTCAATGGTGATCCCATCAATTCCTGCTGCTCCTCTATTTGCTTTAACTTTACGAAAGGCTAGGAGTACTGCTTTTTGTGATATCGCATTCGGTTTCCTTCTGTTCAAAATGTTCCTCCCAAACTAATGGTTGACATTCCCAGAATTCAATGATCCTGCCCCTTCGCTCCACATCCATTACAGTTGCTTCCTTACTACTACGAGCAGGTCCGCCCCTTATCATGTCATTCGTATTCACCCTTATGCTTTAAACATTTGAGTTTTCCGTTGGCATCCATGATAAGGTTCTCACGTTCCCCATGAAAGCCTAAATCATGTTCTCGCCGCATTTACGCCGATTGCCGCCTGGTCAGTAAACAGGTTTCTTCCAGGCTCTTCCCTGGGCCCAATACCTGCCCGGTTTTGACAATGCTAAATACCCTATTACGACGCGTCGTCTGCGGTTCGCTTTCGCTCGACTTCATGATTCTCACTTGACCGTTTTGTACGGCCTTTTCTTCAACGCTCAGCACCACAGCTTTTGACTACAGCACCTTGAAGTAGTTTGGCACCCCTTCCTGTAAAACGATGCCAGGGGGCCCACCCCCATCTTTCATAGAGCATGACAATGAAATGCTAGTGTTGCCACCATCTTTTCATGTCTTCGTGACACACGTATTGCAGATAGGGGTTTTCGGTGATTTGTTCCACCGTTTCACGATCACTTAGGCCTAATTTCTCCTTGATGATTAGGGCACCTAGAGCCATACGAATGGGTTTGGCCACCTGTCCACGATTCTTGGTAAAGAGAGTGGCATAGCGTTCTTCAATGCTATCCCAAGGAATAAGTTTAGCTAATTTTACCCAGCGATTATCAGCCCTTAATTTGCCTTCAAAAGGCAGCATGAATTCCTCAAAATAAGTTTGGTTTTCACCTGTCGGAACATATTTTTAACCTCCAAGTGCATGGTTTTTGCGGGGGTTATCTCATTTTCCATGTATTTTATTTCGACAAATATGTTCCTAAATCCTTGATTTTATTGGGTTTTTCTATCGTTCAGCAAGCCCTAATTAATGCGTTGGGTCTTGTCATGATACAGACTGGCAATGGTACTGCGAGAAAACCCGGTTTTTTCGTAAATATCCTGTATGTTGTAGCGTTTTATGCCTATTAAAATGGATAATCTGCTTCTAATAGCCATCGCCCGCCTCACCTCGGTGCAATAATTCATTTTGTAACAGATAATGGCATATATATCCATCACTATATAGTGTATACAATTTATTTTGCGCCTTATACCTGATAATTACTGATAAAAAGGTTAACTATCAGAGTCTATTGTTTATCTTAATTTTAAAGAAGGGGTTATTATAAAACACCATCCCCAAGGAGATGGTGATTCGATTTGAGCCCGTCATTGTCCTAACCAACTAAATTTAGTTCCACCCATGTATATTACAAGAGAGTTGCTAGGACTAATGCCTTATCCCTCATACACTACCTTGCCTCTGCGAATTATTTCATCATACAAAAAATCTCCTTGATTCGCAGATTGATACTGCTGGACAGAATATGGGCGAGGCGAGATATCCAAATCGATGTCCCTGGTTAATCTTCGTAGTAGTAAGGCTTCATCGAGGCGGTTTTGACCAAAATTATCAGCAATAATAGCCAAGTCAATGTCACTATCCTTGTCCGGTACACCGTTAACATGGGAGCCATAGAGTATTGCCATTTTAACAGCAACCTTATTAACCCTTAATTGATTAATGTATTCCTTTATAACGACATCAATTTGTTTTTTAGCCATGTGTAAACCAACTCCGTCTGCTCATATTTATTTTCTACAAAGGCTTTGTTACAGTTTCTGCTCAGCGCTTCTCTATCATCGGAGTACCGGGATTCAAGGTAAAACTCGGATAACGTATCTAGTAACTCCTTAACAGTATCAGTAAGTTCATGAAAAACTTTCGCATCTTCGGCTATGGAAACTAGGTTATGTTTTCGTGGTGGGGTGGTTTCAAACTTTTCAAAATATATAGCCTTTAATATCTTTTCAACGGCCTGCTGGCAGAAAAATAAGCAGTGGAGGTATCTCTTTGATTTTAAAAGCTCACCCGCTATCTCAAAATCTTCTTCAGCTGTAATTAACCAATTCTTGGTTTTAGTTCTTAGTTGCTTCCCCAGAGGTCTCACCCCTAACAATTATCATACTAATAATTTGCTTACGCGTCCTCTACCTCAATCTTAATTTTTAATTTCTTGCCTTCAGGGAAAACCTCATCAGGGTAAAGTCGATAGCAATTATTCTCACTCAAATGTTCCCATTCTTCAGGTTCTCTACCAGTTATCTTAACAAAATTTTCGTAGTCAACTTGAAATACAAAGCCATCTCCATCACCCCAGGAAACAGCAATAAATTCAAATTTCCTTTTATCATCTTCCACCCATAACTCCCCCTAACTGCAGGGTATTTAAGCCTTGATATATCGCTTGACCTTTTCATAAAAATTCTCGAAGGTTCCAAAATAGACAATATAAAAATGATTATCTAAAAGCTGAATCCAGTAACAAATGCGGAGTCCGACTCCTTTATAGGTGAAGTCCCAAGAATAACAATCCGCTAAATCTCCGCTTAATAATTTGCCCGCCAAAGAATCTTCTTGTATTTTGCTTTCTTCTTCGTGATATTTATCGACAAGAGCTTGCTGGCGCTTTTCAAGCTTTTTTAGCAGCTTCTCCATTTTCGGGCTCAGCAGAAAACGTCTAGGCCATTAAAAGAATCATCCACGTCTGTTGCTGCTAAATCTGCTTCAAACCCTTTCATTCCGTAAGCAATTAAGTCATCATACTGCTTTAAGCGGTATGTTATTTCCTTGGCTAATTCCTCGCCTTGTATACCTTCGGAAATCGCCTTCCTAATAATGGTTTCTCTATCGTCTTCTCGCACAGTAGTTTTCACCTAGGCACGATTGGGCTTCATGACAATAAGCCCACCATAAACCTGAGCGGTGAGAGTTACTTCATCGCCTAAAGACAGGATATCGTAAAAACTTTTAGGAATCGTGATCTGGCGTTTTGAGGTGCTTTTGACTAGACGAGTTTCGATTGGTTCACTGCTTATTAATTCCATAGCTTTATCACCTTCCCTACGGTGTAAGGATATTATACCGTATATCGGGTTATTTAAAACAAGCCGTCTTGAATAAAATACAAATCTTCCCTAGTGCTTTCCCAATGGCTGCCCGAAACCTCCAGAAACCTTGCATTTCGTTAAACACCTTGAGGAAGACATCTAAAATGGCATCTTTGTTGGTCTTGGCATCGGCTTCGCTTTTGGAATCTTTTTCCCTCCACAATCTTACAAGATTAAACCAGTTTAAAAGCCCGGTAGTAGTTATCATCTTTAATAGTGCCAAACAGTTGTAATTCTTGCCCGGAGTATTGGCCAGGGAAGAACATCACCACTGGCACACGGTCTAACACCTGGTGCAGGTTATTAAGTACATTATGGGATCTTACAAAGGGAAAGCACTTGCCCACACCTGTTATAAAAACCACTGCTTTCTCCGGTGTATGATTGACGATATGGTTAACCAGCAGGTTAGCCTTGTTAGACATACGTAGGGTTTTGGTAATGGCGGCATAGGTATAGTACAAGCCTTTGGCCTTCTCAAGGTCGAAGCACTTTTCTAAATAGCCCCGATCCTTTAAGATGTCTACTACCAGATTATATAAATCGAATTCGACAATTTGGAAACCCAGGTTGGATTTATTAATTTTCTCTTTGAGATAGGCGATATGGTTTCTGACATCTAGCTCATCCCGGGGAGAATAGTCAAAGATGTAGTACCCCACTTCATTGCCCATACCTTTATTTTTGATAAAATCCTTTTCCGTAATCTTCTCCTCTATTCTAGCCAACCTTTGGTCGATATTTATCATGGTTACACTTCTCCTGTAATGGCGTTTAGGTACATCTGTAGATGGTTTTCCTCCAGCAATCTTTGTATTTGGTAATCCACTGGGGGTATAATGATGTGCCTTTCACCTTTGGTGTGACTGAGCACCCCTGCTTCAAATAGTATTTTGTTGTAGCATTGCTTTAATCTGGTGATTGTATTTTCAGACCACCTGCCAACTACTTCACTCTGCTCCCTCTTGTTGGCAAAGAAAGTATGGATGGCGCGATCTGTATTTTTCTGTTCGCCTAGTAAAATAGCTTGCCTATGTACTTGGTGAACAAACTCATAAAACAGCAAATCGGTCTTCATGATGCTAAGTAAAACCAACAGCTTGGCAGTTCCAATATCTGCTTTGCTGATTTGGTGCACCAACTGATGGGGTAAACTCTCCAAGCGCCTTAGCACAGCACCAAAGATGTCCCTGGCCCGATCTGCCCCCCTCACCTGATAAAGATTGTCCTTGATGACCAATTCCTTAATCTGTTCTTTAGCCAAGCCGTTCACCAGCAACTCCGCAGTTATTCTCGTCTCACTGAGCCAAAATAAACACGAAACCATTCCAGCACTATATTCCATAGGGATCCTCCCATAATTATACAACCTTTGTTGTCACTAGAAGAGATTGTATTCATTTGTAAATCTCCACTATTCCTCTACAGCATGACAATATTCGATAATATCACCTACGGAACAATTAAAGAGCCTGCACAACTTATCCAAGGTGTCGTAATCAATGCGTTGGGTCTTGTCATGATACAGACTGGCAATGGTACTGCGGGCAAGCCCGGTTTTTTCGTAAACATCCTGTATGTTGTAACGTTTTATGCCCATTAAAATGGATAATCTGCTTCTAATAGCCATCGCCCACCTCACCTCTGTGCCAATAATTCATTTTGTAACAAATAATAGCATATATATCCATTATTATATAGTGTGTACAATTTATTTTGCACCTTATACCTGATAATTCCTAATGAAAAGTCCAATCTACTGTTTGTCTTGACTTGTAAAAAGAGAGAACAAAGAAAAAAACAATTGAACATACTTCGCTCAACATATGTAAAAAAGACAAAAAACCGAGGCAATAAATGACTCGGTTCGATATGTAGGTAACGGTCTTGACCGTTCCGTTACAGTATGCTTTATTATTCATCTTTTTTTAGCAGATGCCAACCCTTGGACATGTAGTCAAAACCAGACCAAAGGGTAAAGAAAACTGCCACCGCCATCGCAATTTTCCCAAAGTCAAATCCCAAAAACTGAAAAGTCACATTGTGTAAGAACATCGCCACAATGGCAATGATTTGAGTAACAGTTTTCCATTTGCCAAGCTTACTTGCAGCAATTACTACCCCCTCTGCGGCGGCAATTGCCCTGAGACCGGTTACCATAAACTCACGGCCGATAATAATTACAGCCACCCAGGCCGATAAGATATCCAGCTCAACCAAAACGATAAGAGCCGCTGATACTAACAGCTTATCTGCCAATGGGTCCATAAATTTTCCTAGGGTAGTTACTTGTTTGTTTTTTCTGGCGATATATCCATCGAGGCCATCTGTACTAGCCGCCAACACAAAAACGCCCGCAGCTATGATATCACCGTATTTAACTCGCAAAGTTACTACCGCTAAAAATATAGGAATTAAAAATATCCTTGCCAGAGTTAACCGGTTTGGTAAATTCATTGGGCCAGCTCTCCCATCAAATCATACTCTAAAGCCCTGTTAATTCTCACCCTAACAAAATCCCCAACACGTAAAGACAAGGGACTGGTAAACTCCACCGTACCATCAATCTCCGGTGCATCATAGGAGGAACGTCCAATATAAACCCTTTTGTTTTCATCAACTAATTCTTCAACCACAACTTCCATTTCTTGACCAATGCGTTGTTGGTTTTGCTTAAGGGATATTTCCCTTTGTAATTTCATGGCCCGATGGTAACGTTCTTGTTTAATTTTACCATGAACTTGATTTGTCATCTCGGCTGCGGGCGTCCCTTCTTCCTGGGAATAGGAAAAAACTCCGGCCCTGTCAAATTTAACCTCAGCCATAAAATCCAACAACTCTTCAAAATGTTCTTCCGTTTCACCGGGAAAACCAACAATAAGGGATGTTCGAATAACAATACCAGGTATCTCAGATCTTAATTTTTGCATAAGTTCCCTTGCCTGCTGTTTTGTAACCGGCCGTTTCATAGCACGTAAAATTTCGTCTGCTGCATGCTGCAGCGGCAAATCAATGTATTTACAAACCTTTGGGGTCTCTGCTATGGCCTTAATTAATTTATCTGTAAAACGATTGGGATAACAATACAACAAGCGAATCCATTTGAGGTCATCAATGGTTCCCAGCCTTCTAATTAATTTATCTAGAGAATATTCACCATATATATCAAAACCGTATCGGGTGGTGTCTTGGGCTATTAAAATAACTTCTTTGACACCACTTGCCACGAGAGCCTTGACTTCTGTTTCAATTGACTCCAGTGACCTGCTGCGGAATTTACCCCTAATATCAGGAATAGCACAATAGGCACAACGGTTATCACACCCCTCGGAAATTTTTACATAAGCAGTATAGGAGGGGGTGCTTAGCAGTCGTGGCGAATGTTCGTCATAGATATAAAGTGGGTCATTGACCTGGCAGTGTCTGACCTTATCCTTAAGGGATTGGTTTACAACCTGAACGATTTCATTAATATGCCCCGGACCAACAATGGCATCAATTTCAGGAATTTCTTCCATCAGTTCCTTTGAATATCGCTGGGCTAAGCAACCGGTAACAATAAGTGCCTTGCAGTGACCAGTTTCTTTATGTTGAGATAATTCGAAAATATGCCTGATGGATTCTTCCTTAGCAGATTCAATAAAGCCACAGGTGTTGACAATCAAGACATCTGCATCTGATTCATTGTTCGTTATGGTGTATTGTGCACTTTGCAGGAGGCCTAGCATAACCTCTGAATCCACCAGGTTTTTTGGGCAACCCAAGCTTAATAATCCAATGGAGGGCATCATAATTCCTTTCTTGCTGCAAATATTTTTCGTAAATAGTATAAATCAGTGTGGCTAAGCTGTCAAAGGAAACTAGAAAGTTCTATAATTTGTAAACTCCACGGGTATATCCAGTTCCATCCCTTTCACTACGTTGATTGCTGACTGCAGGTCATCCCGATTTTTCCCAGTTACCCGAACCTGGTCGCCTTGTACAGAGGCTTGTACTTTTATTTTACTATCCTTGATCGCTTTGACAATCTTTTTTGCAATATCCTGTTCTATCCCTTGAACCAATTTTACTGGTTGGCGTACGGTGTCCCCTGCGGCAGATTCGATTTTGCCATAACGTAATGCCTTGAGGTTAACACTTCTCTTTATTAGTTTACCTTCTAATATGTCAATTACGTTGCGAAGTTTAAAATCATCATCGCTGATTAAGGTAATCTCAGGTTTACCCTCGAAAATAATTTTGCTTTTACTTCCCCTAAAATCAAAACGAGTTTCTATTTCCTTTAATGATTGATGCACGGCATTTTGTACCTCTTGCATGTCCACCCGACTTACAATATCAAAACTGTTTTCCTTTGCCATTACTACTACCTCCTAGACCATTTTACCTAAAAATTATATCACAATGGATAATGTTGTCAAAAACTGAATCCACTTTATTGCTATAATAATTCTGGAGGGATGATTAAATGTACCAATGCTTCGGTGTTTTTCCTGAAAACAAGGAAATAATTGCTATTATCGGTCCTCGAAGACCGTCAAAGGGCAGTTCTCCTGAGGCAATACGACAGCACCAACGGGACTGTGAGATGGCTTACTTTCTGGCCCATCGGGCAGCAAGTAAAAATATCGTAGTTCTCTCAGGTTTAGCCACAGGTATTGACACCGCGGCCCATTTAGGCTGCCTCGCCGGAGGGGGTATTACCATAGCTGTTGTTCCCTTTGGCTTAGCCGCCCCAATATTTCCACCGGAAAATCATCATTTATATCAGCGAATTGTTTCCGAGGGTGGCTGTATTGTAAGCCAATTTAAACCTGATCAACCAGCGGTAAAATGGACCTTTATTGCCCGGGATAAAACCCAAGCACTTCTTTCGGAAAAAATATTGGTGGTTGGTACCTTTCCCCCTTCTGGAATGATTACTGGTGGAACAAAACATTGCGCCAGGTGGGCGAAAAAGATCGGCAAATCACTCTTTCATTATCGGGAATACCAAGGTAAATATAAAATTTATACAAATGATGAAGTAATAATAGAAGAGAAATAAGCAATAAACCTACTGTGAAATCCAGTAGGTTTATTTATTTAGTTTTAGCAAACATTAATAAAATCCTACTTTATTAATAATAATATTGAATTATTTAATAAAATTAAATATTATTATTGAAATCTTATAAAGGGGTGGTCGGGTGATAGAAGTAAGAAGACTTTCTTTAGAAGAAATCATCGATCTTGAGTGGCTAACCGTATTAATCGATCAGATATTAGAATATAACAACTTTATAGCTCCACTGGAAGAAAAACATATTAAAATGATACAATTAGCCGTTAACGGTTCCTTAGACACCGAAACCATTGCTAGTTATGTTGTGGATTACCTATCACCAGAGGCCATTGATTTTAATTACACCTATAAACCTACTGAATTTGACCAGGAAGAAGTGATTTAGACAAACATATTGGCCAATGGGCATTAGTATGGTATACTTTATGCCAAATGGTACAAGGTGGTAGTATAATTGGGAAAAAAATTTGATTGGAAGCTTGTCTTAAGTGGCATTGGTTTTTTATTAATTGGAGCTAGTATGTTTTTCCCTAATCAGTCTTGGTTAATTATTACCGGTGCAATTTTATTTATCATTGGCATGGTAAAAAAACCAAAAGGACGCAAAGGCAATACTCGACGCTGATCGTCGAGTATTTTTATTTTTTATGGCCAAAATAATAAGAGTAAAAACAAAGGTATTAAGGAAAAATAACAGAAAATCATTTGGAGGTGCTTATTTTATGATGCGTGACAATACTTGGCGCTATCCTAATTTCGGATTCTGGGCCGTTCATGTGGCATCCCTTGCGGCGATTGGTTATTTAGCTTACAAGGCGATGGACTGTGATTGTGAAGGAAATAATCCAGAAAACCAGGCTTTTTCCAATAGGATGCCCCAAAACCAAGAACCACAAATGGACCAATTCTAATTTAGCATATTGCAACGAAAAAACCCGACTCCAGCGAAACACTGATAGCTTTGGCTGCTAAGAACTATCAAGTGACCTTTTCCTGGTCGGGTTTTTTTTAGTACAATATAGATAAAAGAATTGTTGGTGGGTGGTAATGTTGCATCTTATCTGGTTGTTGTTAGGACTCTTGGGAGCAATATGGGTATTTTGGGATACAAGAAAACAAGGTTATGCGATTAACGCTTCGTTCCGCTGGGCTCTGGGCACTCTTCTTGTTCCAGCCGTTGTGTTTCCTTTTTACCTTATGCAATCTAATTTCAAAAAGCCAAACAAGGCTAGGCAACATCAGGCACCCCGGGATATTACAGCAAACAGCTTTACAAGGTGTGCCCATTGTGGTAATTATTATCAAGGGAATCCAGATAGTTGTCCCCATTGTAAAGCAAAACTAAAAGAAGGATAGGGCTTTGCTCCTATCCTTCTTTTGAATTTGGTTCCTCTTCAGAAGTAAAGGGTATTTTTACAACCTTACCATTTTCCCCCAAGCGACCTAAATTCTTACCATTTACATTTACCTCAACTGCGCCGGCATTGCCGACATGTAAATAAATTTTTTGTTTGGCTTTAAAATCTTTCATTTCCCCTGGGCCTACCAAGCCACTAAAAACGGTATTGCCATCGGCCTCAACCTGCATCCAACTCTGTTGTTCATCGTTAACTTTCAGAACCACCCTGACACCTTGATCTTTTTCATTGTTTGTGGCCTGGCCCGGAGTGTTTAAATTTTCAGGGGGCGGACCTTGGGTATTGGGTTGCTCTTGGGCAGTATTTTTTGGTATTTCCGGTTTATTGTCTTGATTCTGTCCATTATTATAGAGGGAATTAAAAGCAAATAAAGATACGATGGCCAAACCAGCCACTAGGTATTTCCATTTTTTAGCTATGATGGTAGTTGCTTCTGGGTCAAATGGTTTTGTTTCTTCTGTCTGCGGTTGAGTATCGTTATTCTTACTAAGTCCATTGTACTCAGCCATTATTTCTTCCGTATCTAATTCAAGGTATTTTGCATAGGTTCTTAAAAAGGCCTTTGCGTAGACAGGTCCTGGAAGAATATCAAAATTCTCATTTTCCAGTGCCTCCAGGTATTTTGCCCTAATTTTAGTAGCTTCTTCTAAATACTTTAGTGAATAACCTTTTTCATTCCTCGCATTCCTTAACGCTTCCCCTATTTGCACGGTCATCACCTCCGTCTTCCACCGGCTTGCCATATTCCGGCAACTGACTTATCCAATTAGCAATTTTGCTGGTTGCTTCATCAAGTTCATCGCAGTCTACCGTTAAATCATAATCATTGCTGGATGAATCAGGATATTTGTAGAGAGGATCATAGTAATTCCTCAGAAGAAACAGGATAACTTCCGAAAATTTTCTTTCTTCTATCTTTTGATTAAGTTCATTAACAGCTTTGTTGCCCAAAGATTTTCTTAATAAAGAAGTACTATACTGTAACCCCTTTATATTGTTATCCGGACCATTTGTATATTCCTTCGTAATTCTTTGCACCCGTGCCTCCATGGAAGCATACATTAAAACCCGATAACCTTTGGCCATGGCATTTAATACGGAGGTAGGCACAATTAGTTTACCCACTCTACGACTTTCACACTCAACCACAATAACCCCAAAGTTTTCAGCGTTCTTTAGGTTATGCACGATACCTGATTCAAAATCCTTTTGGGACGGTGATTCAGGTAAGCCAATCTTCCCGTAGGCTGAACCGCGATGAAGGGCTAGGCCCTCCAAGTCTAAGGTGGATATACCCATTGCCTCTAGTTTTTGCAAAACAATTGTTTTACCAACTCCGGTTAGACCATGTAAAACAATACATTTATGTGGTATGGCAGCTTGATCTAAATAATCATGAACGTGCCTCCGATAGGCCTTATAGCCCCCTATAATACGATGCACATCCATACCGAAAGAGCCTAAAATAGAGGAAATATATTTGCTGCGCATGCCGCCGCGCCAACAATAAAGGAAGACCTTTTTGTTTTTACTTAAATTCAATATTTGATCATATAGCACGGGCAATTTAGGGCTGGCAAACTTGATCCCTAGCCTTTTGGCTTCCTCTGTGCCAATTTGTTTGTAAACCGTGCCAACCTTGGCCCTTTCTTCATTTGTAAACAAGGGTATATTAATGGCATTTGGTATCGAACCTTCAGCAAATTCTCCTTCTGAACGAACATCAATAAAACATGCATTATTTTCTTTTAGAGCTTCATCTATTGAAAAATCTTTCATCATTTGCCTTACTTCCTCGCAGCTAAGTAAAACTCCTAATATGGATTAGCTAAGATAAATAATAACTATTATCTCTGCTTTAAGAGTCAATTATTTATTTCGCATGGTATTCTCAAATTAACCTGCCCCTAAAAAACAAAGGTAGTGTATAGCATGTACACTCATGGTGGTCAACTTTTTAACGATGCAATTTAAGTATAACATAAAAGATTAATTATTTTTATTTTCGGTAAAGGTTTGCAAATATTGTTCCATTGTCATCAGGATAGCCCGGGGTTTACTTCCTTCATAGCCTCCTACTATCCCTCTTTTTTCCATTATATCAATTAACCTAGCCGCCCGTGCATAGCCAATGTGCAACCGACGTTGTAACATCGATATTGAGGCATGACCTGTTTCAATTAAAATTCGCACAGCCTCCGGCAGCAGATCGTCTTCAACCTCAGACTCCTCTCTTCCTTTTGCTTCATCCTGAGAAACAGTATCATCATACACAGGTTCAGACTGCTTTTTCAAAAAGGATACAACATCTTCAACCTCTTTGTCGGACAGATATGCCCCTTGTACCCGGATGGGTTTAGAGGCCCCAACCGGAAAGTAAAGCATATCACCTTTACCGAGTAATTTTTCTGCCCCCGCCATATCTAAAATGGTTCTGGAATCAACCTGAGATGAAACTGCAAAGGAAATCCTAGACGGGATATTAGCCTTAATCAAACCTGTAATAACATCCACAGAGGGTCGTTGTGTTGCTACAACCAGATGAATACCGGCTGCCCTAGCCATTTGTGCCAGACGGCAAATGGCATCTTCAACATCGGCCGGAGCAACCATCATTAAATCTGCCAACTCATCAATAATAACCACCATTAATGGTAAACGATTTTGACCAACACTGGGTTCAGACTCACTAAACATGTTGTTATACATCGTTATGTTGCGGACCCCTGCCTTGGCAAATAGCTCATAACGTTTCTCCATTTCACGCACTGCCCAGCGAAGTGTCGTGGCGGCTTTCTTGGGGTTTGTTACCACTGGAGAAACCAAATGCGGGATACCATTATACGTGGCTAATTCAACCATTTTGGGATCGATCATCAAAAACTTAACTTCGTCCGGCGTAGCCTTAAATAAAATACTAGAAATTAGCGTATTAATGCATACGCTTTTACCAGCCCCGGTGGCACCAGCAATTAACAGGTGAGGCATCTTCGTTAAATCCGCCATAATCGGTGTCCCGGCAATATCCTTTCCCAGTGCTACTGTTAAGTGGGATTCAGAGGTGGTAAATTCTTTTGTTTCTAACAAATCCCTAATATGAACCATCGAAATTTCTTTATTGGGAACCTCAATTCCCACTGCCGCCTTACCTGGAATGGGTGCTTCTATACGAACATCCGGCGCGGCCATCGATAAGGCAATATCATCTGCTAAACCAACAATTCGGCTTACTTTTACCCCAGCAGGTGGTTGTATTTCATAGCGTGTTATAGCGGGACCACGGGATACCTGGGTAACTTTAGCCTTAATACTAAAGTTTTCCAAGGTTTCTTCCAATTTTGCGATATTATCTGTAATATCCTTGGCACTGGAAATGGTTTTATTCCCTTTCATGGGCCGGGATAAAAGATTTAAAGGAGGCAATTTGAAAGAACTAAGATCATTCAATGATAATTGGCCATATGTAATATTGACCTTTTCATGTTCCTTTTCGTTACTAGAAATCACTGTTTTTTCAACTTTAGGTTTCTCTTTTATGACAAAATTAAGCGGCCCTGTTTTTTGATTATCCATATCTTGAAGATTTACTTTGGGTTGTTCCGAATTAGAAAAATCAAGATCATCCTGGGAACTGGTGATGATGATGGGTTTGTGATCATTTGCCTCATCAACTTCAGTAAATAAAAATGCACCTAATCTTCTTCCGGTACCGGTGGCACATTCTTTAGCCCTTGTGGTGAATTTCTGAGCAATAACTGCCATCGAAACATTGGTCATTAATAAAATAGATACCATTAACCCGGTTGTTAACAAGATATAGGTGCCAGCTTTACCAAAGGACTGTATCAATAGAAAAACGATGATTGAACCAATCAGTCCCCCACCCTTGCCAGCTGAAGTCTCATTGGTAATCTGCATTAAAACTTCCATCAGGGTAGCTTTAACTGGCAGCATCAGACTTAATAGAGCAAGTATAATCAAAAATAGCAATATCGCACCGTAAACCTTAATATTTACACCGGTTCTCTTCCGTTCAATGATTAATTTCATGCCAAATATCCCTAGGAACAGCATTAACACAACGCCACCAAAGGAGCCAAAAAGTCCCTTGAGCACACGTCCCACGAAGCCCCCTACAGCCCCTAAGGGCGTATTGGCAAAACTAATTAGCCCCAATACAGAAATAGAGATCAACCCTATGCCAAAAATTTCATATTTTAAATCGTCTTTTATTTTTTTTAATACATCCAAGCTCGGCACCTCCAACTAATATATACTACAGAAATTTCCAAAACCCTTTAATGAGCTATTAAAGTGGTCCTGGTTGCATAAAGTTTGGGTTGACTAAACATATTAACATATGATAGGGTCTAAATTCAAATTTTGAAGGGAGGGTAACCCAAATGATGGGACAAAGAACAGCCCGCGAATTATTAGATTTAGAAGGTCATTTAATGCTGGAAACAAACCTTGTTGGCCAATTTAATCATTTTGCCCAGGAGTGTACCAATCCTCAGTTACAGCAACTTTGCCACAGTATTTCACGTAGTCGAAAGGATTGTTTTCAGAGACTTGCACAGCACATAAACGTTGGGTTTATGTAATAATAAAAGAGGAGGTGCTTTAATGCAAGGGGACCAAGTAACAGACAAAAATCTTTGCTTATCCATGCTTAACGAATTAAAGTTTAGTGCCACTTGTTTGACATCTAGAATTTTGGAGTGCGCCGACCAACAGCTTCGCCAGGATTACATGCATGCCCTTAACCAAACCTTTGATGAGCAAATGCAGGTTTATAATCTTGCTCACCAACAGGGCTGGTATAAACCCATGCAGGCTGAACAAAACATGATCAGCCAAGTGCAAAATAGTGCCCAAAAGATGATGACGGAACAACAGCAAAGTATGATGACGCAACACCATCAAGCACAATATCAAACCACCCAAGCACCTTACCAGCAAAATATCGTGAATCCAAACACCGGCATCTTTCAAAACTATAATCAACCCAATCAGTACAATTACAGTAGTATGCAGGGTGGTATGCAGCAATATTACCCCCGTTAAAAAGAAATCCCTTCCGAACATCGGAAGGGGTTTCTTTTTAGCGGTTAGCTTGTTACTAAACCAGGATAAACGTCTCGACTTAGGTAATGGGCTGGATTGGAGCTATTAATCCTGACCACTCTTTTCTGACCGGTTTCCGTCTTTTCTAGTAACACGGGTATTCCTGCCACTTCACCAGCTTCATAATCAATATAGGTATTGTTGTCAAAACCATCTAAAACCTGTTCGGCTGGCAGTGGAGTCCATAGAATCATTGTAAAGGACACCTCTCCTTCTGCTCCTCGATCAGTTGCTTTAGCTTGCACATGGCCTGTCCAATACCACCAACTTCATTGATTAAACCGCTCTCCACAGCATCTTTACCAATTACCACCGTTCCTATATCTCTGGCTAATTCTCCTGTTTTAAACATTAACTCTCTAAATTTCTCCTCTGTTACCTTGGAATGTTCAGTAACAAAACGTATTACCCTATCTTGCATTTTATCAAGATAATCATAGGTTTGGGGAACTCCGATCACTAAGCCGTTTAGCCGGATGGGATGAATGGTCATAGAAGCAGTTGGTGCAATAAAGCTATGTCTGCCGGATACTGCGATGGGTACACCAATACTATGACCACCTCCCAATACCAGGGTTACCGTGGGTTTGGTCATGGTGGCCACGACCTCTGCAATGGCAAGGCCTGCCTCTACATCTCCACCAACGGTATTAAGGACTAATAATACCCCTTCTACACTATCATCCTGTTCGATTCCTACCAACTGCGGTATAATGTGCTCATATTTTGTCGTTTTATTTTGGGAAGGAAGCATAATATGCCCTTCAATTTGTCCTACGATGGTTACACAATGAATATTGCTTTTTACGGTATCCGGTATTGTCGGGGTACCCATTTCTTTTATATTTTCTAAAGTACCCTTTGCCTGCCCCATTACACGCTTAGGTCCCCCAGGAACTCCAGGATTCCCCGTTTCGGGATTTGGCTGAGGTATATTGGGTATACCAGGTGGCTGCATCGGATTCGGAAAATTGGGATTAAAGGGCACTTGCCCAGGGGTGTCACCGCTAGAACGTGGTTTCATTAACATAAAAAGAGTCACTCCTCTGGATATTCTAAATTCACTGATACTAGTATGCTTGGATGTTAATGACAAAATGTATGAAAAATAAAAAAAGAAAAAAACCCCGATCAAAAATATTGATCAGGGGTTTTTCCTATACTTCCATAATAATTGGTAAGATCATAGGCCTTCTCCTAGTTTTTTCGTATAAAAACTTTCCTAAATCATCTCTTATTTGGGATTTAATAGCCGCCCATTCGGAAATACCACGGGTACAACACTTATCCAAGGCCAATTTTACCTTATGCTTCGCATCCTCCATCAGAACTTCGGATTCGCGAACATAGACAAAACCCCTTGAAACAATATCTGGCCCGGCTAGGACTTGATTTTTATGTTTATCCATGGTTACCACCACGATTAGAATACCATCCTGTGACAATTGCCTTCTGTCACGTAAAACAATGTTGCCAACATCCCCTACACCAAGCCCATCCACCAGCACTTTACCAGATGTCACCCTGCCTGCTATTCTGCCATGCCTTCGGGTAAACTCAAAAACCTGGCCGTTTTCACCAATAAAAATATTCTCCGCAGGGATGCCTAATTCTCTGGCTAGGTCAGCATGCTTTTTCAACATTCGGTACTCACCGTGTACGGGAATAAAAAACTTGGGACGAACTAAATTAAGCATTAACTTTAATTCTTCTTGACTGGGGTGGCCAGAAACATGGATACCGGAAACAGCCTCATAGATTACCTTGGCCCCTAATTTAAAAAGCTGGTCAATGATACGGGTAACTAATTTCTCATTGCCTGGTATCGGGGTAGCAGAGATAATCACGGTATCCCCGGGCATGATATCCACTTGGCGGTGATCATTCATAGCAATTCTGGTTAAGGCAGACATCGGTTCACCCTGACTACCTGTGGTAAGCAGCACAACCTTATTATGGGGTAGTCTGGCCACCTCATCCAACTCAATTAAAGTGCCTTCCGGTATGTGAAGATATCCCAATTCACTTGCAACTTGCACTACGTTTGCCATGCTGCGCCCCACCACCGCTACGTGACGATCATGTTTATGGGCAACAGAGATTGCCTGCTGTAGTCGATGCACGTTCGAGGCAAAGGTTGCAATAATAATTCGTTCTTGGGCCTGTCTGAAGGTTTCATCAAAGGTATTGCCAACTACCCTCTCAGACATGGTATAGCCCGGCCGCTCAACATTGGTACTGTCTGACATCATGAGCAGTACACCTTTTTCTCCCAAAGCCGCAAACCTGGGCAGATCAATAACCTCTCCATCAACAGGGGTTTGATCGATTTTAAAATCTCCCGTATGCAGCAAGGTACCTACAGGTGTATGAATTGCTATGGCCATAGCATCGGGTATACTATGAGATACTTTGATAAATTCAATTTTAAAGGGACCGATTTGAAAGGTATCTCTTGGTTTTACCGTCTGCAATTTCACCTGATCTAACAAATTGTGTTCCTTCAGTTTCCCTTGCACAAGTCCTAGGGTCAGTTTAGAACCGTACACCGGAACATTGATTTGTCTTAGAACATAGGGTAATGCACCGATGTGGTCTTCATGACCATGTGTGAGCAAAATACCCAAAATCTCTTCTTTATGCTCCAATAGGTAAGTAATATCCGGGATGACAATATCTATTCCCAGCATCTCTTCTTCTGGAAATATTAAACCACAATCAATAATTACAATATTTTCCCCAAATCTCACCGCAGTCATGTTTTTACCGACCTCGCCTAATCCCCCAAGGGGAATTACAGCTAATTTTTGCTCTTTTGCCAAAACCGCACCTCCTATAATCAAAACAAGGGTAATGAGAGTTACATCATTTAAGTAATCTGTGCTTGGTGAGAAACTAGGAGAAGGCGGGGAAAATATGAAATTTTATTGAGTGGCAAACCGTTCCTTAACCTACCAATAAATTATAACCAAATTAATCCCTAACGGCAATATAATTACCCGGAAGTGCCAAAATAATACAAAAGGATACACTTAAAAGTGCATCCTTCGCTTAACTACAGTAATTCGAGGTTATTCATTACTTTTTTAACACTTTCAATTTCATTGGCTGTGGCCTCAACCAGGGGTAATCTTACGCCTCCTACGGCCAAACCCTTGAGAATTAAAGCAGCCTTCACCGGGACTGGATTTGATGTGATAAATAAACCCTTAAATAATGGATATAGTTTCTTATGCAAATTGGCTGCCAGGGTTGTATTGCCTGAGGTAAAAGCATCAATCATCTCTTGAATTTGTTTTCCTGCCACATGGGCTGCTACACTTATAATCCCTTGGCATCCCAGGGCTAACATCGGAAGGGTCATGGAATCATCTCCACTATAAATGGCAAAATCCTCCGGTAAGACACTACGTAATTCAGAGGCTTGATCAATGCTGCCGGCGGCTTCTTTAATGGCAACAATATTAGGGACATCCTCTGCTAACCTTGCCACCGTGGACGGTAAAACATTAATTCCTGTACGACCCGGGATATTGTAAAGGATTACCGGTAAGCTGGTGCTTTCAGCGATAGTACGAAAATGTCTGTAGAGACCTTCCTGGGATGGTTTGTTGTAATAGGGAGCCACCAACATTACCCCATCACAACCAACCTTTTCTGCCTCTTTGGTTAGGGTAATACTTCCAGCCGTGTCATAACTTCCAGTACCAGCAATAACAGTTGCTTTGCCACCAACCTCCTCCACAACTGCCTTAAATAATTCTAGCTTTTCTTCCTTGGTTAAGGTAGGAGATTCTCCCGTTGTACCGCTAACAACCAAACCATCCGAACCATTTTCCACTAGATATCGCGCAAGTTTTTTTGCTTGGTTGTAATTCACTGACAAATCAGGGTTAAAGGGTGATACCATCGCTGTTAATACCCTACCAAAATCCCTCACTGTCATTTTCTTTCACCATCCTTCATTATTCTTTATTGTTTTGTCCTAAATTAAATTTTCGGTGCAGTGCCTTGATTGCTTTCTTCATATTGTTCTTCTCAACTAAAACCCAAATCGTGGTATGTGAATCAGAGGATTGCAATATATCAACACCCTCCTCCGTTAAGGCTTGAACAATACTAGCCATTACACCGGGAACTCCTGTCATACCAGCACCAACCGTGGCTACCTTCGCACAATTTGGTTTGACCACGGGTTGAATACCTAGGTTTTCTAATACGTCTAATGCCTTTTTAGCAACCTCATCCTTAACGGTCAACATAATTAATTCAGGGCTAACATTAATAAAATCGATACTGATATCAGCCAAGGCCAGTGAGCGAAATATTCGCAAGGTAGGCTCTTCCACCATCACGTTCTTTAAGTCTATCTTAAGTTGGGTAACCCCAGACTTGTGAGTAACCCCACTGGCTACTCGATCTCTGGTAATATCGATGGTTCCATAAACCCCATGATGACTGGTCACTAATGTCCCAGGGGCATTGGAAAAGGTAGAGCGGACACGCAGAGGAATATTCTTTTGCATAGCAATTTCCACTGCCCTTGGGTGAATAACCTTTGCCCCTTCGTGGGCGAGCTGACAAATTTCATTATAGGTTACCGTGTCAAGAATTCGAGCATCTTCAACAATTCGTGGATCTGCTGTCATGATACCTTCTACGTCTGTGTAAATATCAATACATTCTGCATTCAGGGCCACACCCAAAGCAGAGGCAGTGGTATCGCTACCCCCACGGCCCAGAGTCGTTATTTCCCCGTTTTCTGTTACTCCCTGAAAGCCTGTTACAATCACTATTTTACCTTGTTCAGCATAATCGGTAAGCTTTTTAGGCTCTACCCGAATAATACGTGCATCATTATAATTATTGTCTGTTATGATACCAGCCTGTTCCCCGGTCAACAATACCGCCGGATGTCCCATGTGCTGCAAGGTATTGACCATGGCCACGCCGGAAATAATCTCGCCACAGGACATTAACAAATCCATTTCCCTGGAAGGCATATCACGACAAATCGATAAAACAAAATGCAATAGTGTATCCGTGGCATAGGGTTCACCCTCACGACCCATGGCTGACACCACTACTACTGGAGAAAATCCTTCGTTGGCAGCAGCAATAATTTTATTTGCCACCAACTCCCTAAGGTCCTGGGTAACAAGAGAAGTCCCACCAAATTTTTGGATAAGAAATCGCATACTTACTCCTTCTTTATTAAGCAGTCATATTTAAGCAAAAGCTCTGCGATTTGTACCGCATTGGTAGCGGCACCTTTACGAATTTGATCCCCTACCACCCAGAGATTGATGCCATTTTCTAAGGTATTGTCCTCGCGAACGCGACCAACAAAAACCTCGTCATGGCTTGAAGTGAATAGGGGCATTGGATATACCTTGTTGGCAACATCATCTTCTACAATAATACCCGGTGCACTGGCCAAAACTTCCTTCGCCTGGGCACTGGTTAATTTACGTTCGGTTTCAATATTAATGGATTCTGAGTGACTACGATAGACTGGTACCCGAACAGTGGTGGCCGTAATTTTAATCTTATCATCGTGTAAAATCTTTTGTGTCTCTTTCACCATTTTCCATTCTTCTTTGGTGTAATCCAATTCCTGAAAAACATCAATATGTGGAATTAGATTAAAGGCAATCTGATGGGCAAATTTATTAGGTGGGTATTCCTTGCCAGCAAGTACGGCCTTAACCTGTTCGGTGAGTTCCTCAATTCCTTCTTTTCCAGCACCTGAAACGGCCTGATAGGTAGAAACAACCACACGCTTAATACCGGCAGCATCATGAATTGGTTTTAAGGCAACCACCATGATAATGGTGGAGCAGTTGGGATTTGCAATAATCCCTTGGTGCCACTTTACATCCTCTGGGTTTACCTCAGGAACTATTAAGGGTACCGCAGGATCCATACGATAATTGCTGCTATTATCAACTACTACACAACCCCGCTCAACCGCTGCTTTACCATATTCTAAGCTTGCTTTTCCACCAGCAAACAAAGCAATATCCATCCCAATAAAGGAGTCGGGGGTAGTTTCCTCAACGATATATTTTTCACCGCGAAACTCTATCTCAGTCCCTGCAGAACGGGAAGTTGCACAAAGTTTTAATTGATCGATTGGAAAATTGCGTTCGTTTAATATATTTAAAATTTCCTGACCCACTGCTCCGGTAGCACCGACTATAGCTAGATTAACCTTTTTCAACGACTTTCCCTCCTTGAATAGTTAAACCCCCGACCTTAAATTATACCTGAACTAGCACTGGTTGTATTTGTTTCCCTTGTAGTGCAGATTCAATTGTATCTATTATAAGATCCATGTTGCATTTTAATGAGTTTGGTTTTCCGGTAGGACTATCCTGACCAAAGGGTACCATATATATATTTTTGGTGTTAATCAGTAATCCTAGGTTTTTAGCGTTGAGACCTAAACCATCATTGGTAGAGATACCGATGACTACAGGCCTTAAATTACGCAAATGTGCTTTTGCTGCCATTAGCACAGGAGTATCGGTAATGCCATGGGCCAACTTAGCCATGGTATTTCCTGTGCAGGGGGCAATCACAACAACATCCACGAGTTTTTGGGGACCAACTGGTTCCGCAGTAACAATGGAATTGATCGGTTCTTTACCTGTAATCTTTTCTAGCATTTCACGCCATTTTGTTGTAGTACCAAAACGGGTGTCGATGGTATCAACAGCAAAACTGATAATCGGATATACTTCAGCACCTTCATTTACTAACTCTTGAATTTTGGGCATTATTTCATCTAAACAGCAATGTGACCCTGTTAGAGCAAAACCAATCCGTACATCTTTTAAACGCATTTGCCGCACCTCCATTATGCCGTTCCTACTGTACCGTCATTACGCTGCAATTCCTGGGCTAACAAATTAGGTATTACCTTTGCTAGTATTTGCCCAGCGGTTTTGGGTGCCACCTTGCCAGGAAGTCCTGGTGCTAAAAGAGCTTTAATGCTCAATCTAGCAGCGGCGTCAAAATCCGTTCCCCCAGGTGGAGAGGCAACATCGATGATCACTGCATCTTCTTTCATTTTGTTCAAGATGCAGTTTGTTAAGACCATCTTAGGCACAGTATTGAAAATAATCTCCGCCTTGGCGATTGCATCTGGTAACTCCTCAAAGGATACTGCTTCCATACCCATCTCATAAACCCTTGCCCGATGAGCTGCCGACCTGGCAACCACTGTGACCCTTGCCCCCATACCATGAAGCAATCTTGCAATACTAGCTCCCGTTCTGCCAAATCCTAATACAAAGGATTTGCTATTATGGATGGTTATTGCAGTGTTCTCCATTGCCATCTGAACAGCTCCTTCTGCCGAAGGAATGGAGTTAAGGATGGCTACTTCATCCAGGGAAAGTACCTGAATAAGTTTTAAGTTGCTTCTTTGGACAATTTCTTTTAACTTCGGTCGGGCAAAACCTGCAAAAACTGGGGTTTGTGGAGGCAGCTTAACGAGCAAAGCTTCCGTTAGTACCAGCGGCTCATCTTCGTATACACAGTAGATATTGCCTTTCTCAAGTAGACCTGGTACTGGTAAAATTACAGCTTGCACATCTGCCAATGCCTCTTCCAGGTTCCCACAAATGGTGATATGTGGAGGATCACTATTAATAGGTAATCCCAAAACCTTCACATAAGCGCCCAGACGAGATAAAGTAGAAACCAGTACAATCTCCCTGGCATCACCACCCAGGACAGCCACTTTGATTCCTTTTAAATCAGGCTGCAATGTTGTACCCTCCTCTCAGCATCTGTATCACAATACATGATATGAGCCATCGGAGGGGGTGGTGCTTGTACCGAAAGCCTAACAGGCGGTGCGGAAAATGGTATATTTAGTTTTCAAAAATTAAATTTTCTAGTCCATAAGCCATTTGTTTTATATTCATGACCTTTTGCACAGCCATAATCAGGCCTGGCATAAAGGATTCCCTAGAGATCGAATCATGCCGAATGGATAGTGTTTGCCCTGTACCGCCAAAAATAACCTCCTGGTGGGCTACAAAACCCGGCAGGCGCACACTATGTATTCTCATTCCTTCAAAGTTCCCCCCACGGGAGCCTTCTATTTTTTCAAATTCACTGGGCATGCCCTGACACATACTCCCCCTTACTTCAGCAATTGCCTCGGCGGTTTTAAGGGCAGTACCGGAAGGTGCATCCATCTTCTGATCATGGTGAAGTTCAATTATTTCTACATGGGGAAAATACTTTGCCGCCTCTGCGGCAAATTTCATCATTAAGATAGCTCCAATGGCAAAATTAGGGGCAATTAGTCCCCCTATGTTTTTTTCGGCTGCTAAAGCAATAAATTTTTCTATTTCCGTTGTAGACATACCAGTTGTTCCCACAACGGGTCTTACACCATACTTAAGAGCCAATTCAATATTTCCTTGTACAACACCAGGGCGTGTAAAATCAATGAGAACATCCGGTTTAACTTCTGTTAACAGCTTTTCTAAATTGGTAGATATTACAATATTTAATTCGGGCTTGCCAATGATCGCTCCTAAAGTACCATCGATTTCATGATTATCCAAAGCCCCAACTAATTGCATTCCATCGGTATTGGCAACTGACTTGCAAGCTTCCTGGCCCATTTTACCCAAGGCACCTGAAACTACTACTTTTATCATAAGTACCACCGCCTTTATATTTGGTGCAACCTTAAGTATTCGTACTTAATTATCTATTACCACATTTAAGGTTGTCAAGGTAGATACATCCAGTGTATTGTATACCTCTGTTGTTTTTAGAATTTTATGATTATTCGAGTTATTATATCACAGGAAAAATGATAATGCGACATTGGAGTATTCTCCGCTGTCGCAGTTTTGCTTCTTCGTATTCCTTTTAGGCAACCCTGGGCCATTGACATTTAACGGACTGTCCATAAAAAGTTAAACGGACAGCTAATACGAATATTTGTGTAAAGAGGGGTTGCATTGATCCATCTCTACTATTATAACCTCTTCGCCAATCTTACGAATACTATCCCAAGGAATGATCATTTGTTGTTTATCCATCCACATGGTGACAAAATTTGTCCGTCTCGGCAAGATGATTGAAACCACTGTCCCAGACTCAATATCGATTGTAACGTCCGATTCGCCTACTACACCCAACCTAGCACCATTATTTATATTAACAATTTCTTTGCCAATTAATTCACTCAATCTCACGGCAAGCCCCCTCCCTATTTAAATCTAAATCTTTTTAATCCTTTAAAAATGCGATTAATAAAAGGGCTTAGAATTGCCAGGATAAAGGATATTGCTGCAACTGGTTCAAGGGATACCCCAGTAAGATTCACCCTTGACGGTAAATCAACTTCTAAAAAGGTGGTTAGCATAATCAAAGATAAATAGATCCCCCCCGCAGTACCTACAAGACCTGCCAGGGATTCAGAAAGAACAGAGGCTTTACTTTCACCAACAACATCCCATTCCTTGCGCATTCTTTTCATTCTTATTCGTTCCTTAATTGAGAAAAAAACTAAAAAAGCTGCCAATATTCCAGCAATCATGCTAATTACCAAACTCCCCCACCTCCTGGTAAATTTTATGGGGCAAATTGGTTAAATATTACTCCAAAGCAAAAAATCCCCCTTAAGGGGGGATTCCTTCGTTTCGCTAACAACCAAAACTACAACTTTACAGTACAAACTGCCGCTATGCTGGCCATGGCTCATGGCGGTAATAATTTAATCCTTCAGTGTTTCCAAAACCCTTTTCAAATCGCCACAGTCCTGCCAGGGCCCAATGGCGGCCATGGAGAATTTTTCCGGATGAAAAAGATTCCCGGCAACACGGACAATGTCATCAATCGATACACGGTTGAGTTTTTCAACTATTTCTTCAGGACTAAACACTTTACCCAGATATAGCTCGGATTTACCTAGCCGGCTCATGTGTGTATTGACACTTTCCATTGACAGCAGAAGATTTCCTTTGAGTTGGTCCTTGGCCCTTTGTAGTTCCTCTTTTGATATACCATTCCTTTTAATGTCCTTTATTTCCTTAAATATCAGTTCCATGGCTTGATTTACATTTTCCTTGCTTAAACCAGCATATACACCAAAGATACCCGTATCATAGTAGGAGCTATGATAGGAGTATACGGTGTAAACTAAACCTCTTTGTTCCCTGATTTCTTGGAATAGTCTCGAAGATAACCCGCCACCCAATACCGTATTGATGACCTGAGCAATATACAAATCATCATCCTTCAAACGCAAACCAGGTGCACCAATTACCATGTGCACTTGTTCTGTTTCTTTGCTCCGACAGTTCACCTCAATACTATGTGTTGGTACGGTTAGCTCTCTTGTTACCTCATTGCCGGTCAAGCCGGAAAATAACGGTGCAAGCTTTTCAACTACCTGGTTGTGCGTAATATTACCTGCCACAGAAACAACAATTCGATTGGGTGTATAATTTTCTTTCAAATATGCACGTAAGTCCTGATAGGTAAAACTGCTTACCGTTTCTGACGTTCCAATGATGGGCCTACCCAACGGATGACCAGACCAAATGGTCTTGGCAAACATATCATGTACCAACTCATCCGGTGCATCCTCATACATTTTTATTTCTTCTAAAATAACATTCTTTTCTCGTTCTACATCCTTTTCGGAAATATTCGAGTTGAAAAGCATATCGGATAATACATCGACTGCCAAATTAAAATGCTCATCTAATACCTTGGCGTAGTAACAGGTATACTCTTTGGTGGTAAAAGCATTCAGTTGCCCTCCCACTGCATCCAGTTCTTCCGCAATTTGCTTTGCTGTCCTATGTTTGGTTCCTTTGAACATCATGTGTTCAATATAGTGGGAGATACCTGCGGTTTCATTGCTTTCATCCCTAGACCCAACATCAACCCAGATCCCCAGTGCAACAGAACGAACATGGGAAACTTGCTGTGTTAATATTCTTATTCCATTTGGTAGTACTTCTTTTTGGTAAAACATTACAACACCCCCTGGAAGCGCGATTATGGAAATTTCTCTATTAATGACTGAAAATCCTTTTAAAATTTTGATATATTTTGTCTTTATTGCCACATCAGTGTAAGTATTCCCGCTTTTACTCAGTCTATGAATATTTTACTCTTTATTATTTATTTTTTCGGAAGGTCCTTAATTAATTCTCCCACTTTAACAAACTCATATCCTTCACTTTTAAGTTGTTTGATGATTGAGGGCAATGCTTTAGCTGTTGGATCCGTGGGATGCATTAATACAATCGCCCCGTTATGAGCTTTGCTTACCACCCTTTTGACAATGACATCCGGGGCTGGCCTCTGCCAGTCGATTGTATCGATACTCCAAAGAATGAAGCGATAGTCCTGCTCTTCGGCAGCCCTTAAGACCGCTGGGCCCCTTTCCCCGTAAGGCGGTGCATATAACTTCGGTCTTTTTTGTATCGTATCATAGATTATTTTTTCGGCCTTCTGCATATCCCTTAGGTTGCCGCTTTTGCTTAATTGGTCCGGATGAGGATGGGAATAGCCATGGGTGCCAATTTCATGACCTGCTACATCCATTTTTTTAAGCAACTCCGGAAAATCTTCCACCCAGGTCCCCCCTGCAAAAAAAGTAATCTGGATATTTTCATCTTTAAAAATGTCTAACATTTTAGGTATGTACTCTTCCCCCCAAAATACATTACAGGCCAGTGCAATCTTTTTCTCATTTTCTTTTCCCTGGTAAATAGGAGCAATAACTCTTTGGCGCTTTTCCTGGTTGACCATGATACCTAGGCCAATAAAAAACAGGGCAATTACAAACCAAAGGACTGACTTGTATAGCCATCCCCTCCGTATAAATAATATTCTCATTTTTTCACCCCTTTTTTCCTTCTTTACCAAACTTTATGCCGTTAAAGGAATGATTATATCTATAATTAAGAAAGTAAAAGGGAGTGTCGCAAACTACTAGGCAGTTTTGCGGCACTCCCTTTTATGATAATTTATGAAGCAAAAACGTGATTACCAATTTTTAAGGAAATCGGACGGCTCCAGATCCACTTACTGGTTGCGGTTTTTGGATTCCAATAGTATAGTGCACCACGTGAGGGATCCCAGCCCTTAATAGCTTCCTCTACTGCCCGCATGGCCGATGCATTGGGCTGTAAGTAAAACTGCCCATCGTTTACGGCTGTAAAGGCCCAGGGTTGAAAGATGACCTCCTGGATCGTTCTGCCGAATTGTCCTGAAAGAACCCTATTTAAGACAACCGCAGCAACAGCAACTTGTCCCTCAAAGGATTCTCCCCTAGCTTCGCCATGTACCACCCTGGCTAGATCATATAAGTCTGCCCGTGATAAGGGTAATGATCCCCGGGAGGTAGTTGCAATAGCCGCAGGGGCGTCGGTAGTTTTAGGTCGGGAACTGTTATTTCCACTGACCTGGCTAATCAATCGATTGGCTGTAGCCTTGCCAACAATACCATCTACCTTCAGACCATTTTTCCCTTGAAATTGCTTTATGGCATTTAATGTACGCCACCCATAGATTCCATCGGCATTTCCTGCTTGATATCCTAAATAGTTTAGATTCTTTTGCAATTGTTGTACATCATAACCCTGCATACCATACTTTATCGTTCTATCACCCAGATATGCTTCGGCCTTTCCCATTGGAAAGATAATTAGCAAAAATAGTATAGGAACCGTAAACAATACTAGTAGCAATCTTTCTTTAACGATATTACCACCTCTTTTTTAGACTCTCACCTAGTATGGGGCATAATTATTTTATATTTTTTTACTGTCATTTGGCAAAGCGCAAATATTATTCCTATTTAACTAACTACTTTATATAGCATGGAATAAAAAATATAGCCGATAAATAGAAGTTTTATCAATCGATAACTCCCATTTACCGGCTAATGTGATTTTATTCCTTGGTAGTCTTTGGACGACTAAAGGGTCTGCGTTCTCTTTTTTCAGGTTGCTCTGCATTCCCTTCCTGCGGTGCTGGTGCCAAACCCATATCCCGCATGGCTTCCTTCTTAGAGAGTTTCAGTCTGCCCTGAGGGTCATAACCAATGGCTTTTACTGTTATGATTTCCCCTTCTTTAACAATATCCTCGGTCTTTTCAACCCTTTGGAAATCCAATTGGGAAATGTGCACCAGACCCTCCTTACCGGATAATCCCAATACCCCTGGAATTACCTCGACAAAGCAACCAAAGTCGGTCACCCGGGTAACCTTCCCATCGTATAGCTTGCCAACCTCTACCTCTGAGGTAATGGACTTAATAATTTCCAGAGCCTTTTTACCCTTTTCGCGATCAACAGCAGCAATAAATACTCTGCCATCATCTTCGATATCGATGTCTGCCCCGGTTTCCTCTACTAATTTCTTGATAATCTTACCACCAGGTCCAATGATATCCCTAATTTTATCTGGGTTAATGTTGGTACGAATAATAGAAGGAGCATGCTCAGAGATTTCGGTTCTGGCTGCAGGTAGTATATCTAACATTTTATTCAATATATACATCCGACCACGATGCGCCTGTTCCAAAGCCTGCTCAAATACTTCCCTGGTGATCCCAGGGATTTTAATATCCATTTGCAAGGCTGTTACACCATTGGCTGAGCCAGCAACCTTAAAGTCCATATCCCCCAGGTGATCTTCTAAGCCTTGAATGTCAGTCAAAACAGTAAATTTATCCTCTTCCATAATCAGTCCCATGGCCACACCGGCAACAGGTGCCTTTAAGGGAACACCGGCATCCATGAGGGACAGTGTGCTGCCACAAACGCTGCCCATGGAAGTAGAACCATTGGATTCGATGGCCTCTGAAACCACCCGGATCGTATAAGGGAATACTTCTTCAGGCGGAATCATGGGCTCCAATGCCCTTTCTGCCAAAGCGCCATGACCAATTTCCCGACGTCCGGGAGATCGCATAGGCTTTGTCTCCCCGGTACTAAAGGGTGGGAAATTATAATGGTGCATATACCTCTTCGTTTCCTCGGTACCCAGACCATCTAAAATTTGTTCTTCACTGATGGAGCCTAGGGTGGCGACAGAAAGAATTTGGGTTTGACCCCTCGTGAAAAGACCAGTACCATGGGTACGGGGCAACACGCCAACTTCTACCGTGATGGGACGAATTTCGTCGATAGCCCGACCATCAATACGAAGTTTATCATGGGTAATAATTCTACGAACTACCTTTTTCTCTGCCTTTTCAATTAAAGCCATGACCTCTCTAGGATTATCAGGGAATTGCTCCAGGAAGTTTTCCTGTAACCCTGACATTACTTCATCCATATAGGCTTCTCTTTGTTTTTTGGTCAGCTGCTCTTTGGAACAATTCAATACCGCCTCGCGAATTTTTTCTTCGGCCTTGGGCAGAATCTCATTTTCCAGGGCAGTATCAAATGCTTGGTCCGGTATCTCCATTTTATCCCATGCTAATCCCATGGCTAAGGCATCATTTCTAAAATCTTCGATAAACTTGACAATTTCCTTTACCTGATCATGGCCATAAATAATAGCCTCTAACATTTGATCTTCAGGTACTTCTTTGGCACCTGCCTCTACCATCATCACAGCATCATCGGTACCAGCCACCACAAGGTGCATATCACTGTTTTGAGCTTGACGTACCACCGGATTGATGACAAATTGCCCATCTACTCTACCGATAATCACTCCACCAATAGGCTTTTTCAAGGGAATCTTGGAGATATGTAGAGCAGCCGATGCACCAATCATTGCTGCAATTTCCGGTGCATTATCCTGATCCACTGATAATACGGTGGCAACCACCTGAACTTCATTTCTCATGTGTTTTGGGAAAAGCGGACGTATGGGGCGATCAATTAATCTTCCAGATAAAATTGCTTTCTCACTAGGGCGACCTTCCCTCTTTATAAACCCGCCAGGGATCTTTCCCACAGCATAGAGTCTTTCTTCATAATCTACAGTAAGTGGAAAGAAGTCAATATCCCTAGTATTTTTTGCCACAGTGGCTGTTACTAAAACTACCGTTTCGCCATAAGTGGCCAACACAGCACCACCGGCCTGCTTAGCCAGGCGACCTGTCTCCAGGGTGAGGGTTCTACCTCCTAATGATAGTTTCCTGATTAATACTTGATTTTCAGACACTATTCTTACCTCCAAAGTTTCTGTACTTGACAAATCTTAACAATTCGACATTTTTATTAGTATATCCTTCTTAATAGGAGAAAAATACTAAAGACTTTGAATTAGCTATCAGCCGTCAGCTTTAAATAGCCATAGGACATGCGCCGTGAACCTCCTCAAAGGGTAGGTAGGAGGTAATGCATAGCGGGGGATAACGATAGCACCTGCAAATTCGACAGATTTATCTTTCCCAATTATAAACAATAAAAAAAAGCGAGCTAAAATGCTCGCTTTTATTATTTCCGTAGTCCTAGTCTTTCTAAGATTGCACGGTAACGGTCAAAGTTACGGTCGCGCAGGTAGTTAAGCAACGCACGGCGTTGACCTACCATCTTTAAAAGTCCACGACGAGAGTGGTGATCCTTTTTAAAGGACTTAAGGTGCAGAGTTAATTGATTAATCCGCTCGGTTAAAAGAGCGATCTGAACCTCCGGAGAACCAGTATCTCCTTCGTGGGTCTTAAAAGCATCAATGATTTGATTTTTCTTTTCTGCAGATAATGCCAAGATGTTCACCTCCTTATTTTTAGATCCCTGTTATCCAAGACAACCGCCGGAGTAAGCAAATTCCCTAGATAACAGTTCTTTGGGAAAAGAAAAATCATTTCCCAATTATAGTTATTACCAAACGGCCATTTTCAATATCCTTCGCAACGATATCAAAAAAGCGACCGGATTTGGCAAAAAAACCCCTAAATCTTGTGGCCGTAGGTATACGACCGGGAATCCCTTTCGCTGCGATGATAATGTCTGACGTAGTTATTCTATCCTGACGCAGGTCCCTTAACCTCTTGCGGGCATGTTCCGTAATAATAATACGCATACATAGCTCCGCTCAACAACTAAGGTATTGATATATCCTATAATCCTCGTCTTCCTGAGCCAAAAAAGCATATAACGCATCCTGAAAGGCAACTATTCTTACATTATCCATATTGGATCGTACATAAAGAGATTCCAATTCACGCTTTAAGGATTGAAACTCCTCACTTACACATATTAAAGCAATATGGTTAAGCCAGCGTTTAACCTCCTCTTCAGGAGTATCAAGTTTTGGATACCCCACGGACAACGTCTCCTTTCTTTTTAGCTGGGACGTTTGCCGAATTTATTGTAGCACAATCATTACTAGATGTAAATGTTAGGTATTAATAATTATATTGTGGGTATCCCCTATTTATTCAACTTTAGTTTGAAAGGTCAAATCTGGCGCTTTGCACATCCGCCTGAATTTGACTAACCAGATCATTTATTGAATTAAACTTTTTTTCATCCCGTAACCTGCTAACATATTGAACCCTAATATTTTTGCCGTAAATATCCCCACAAAAATCCAATAAATGAACTTCAATATTGGTTCTTAGGCTATTGCCCTGAAAAGTGGGTTTGGTTCCTATATTCGCTACTCCAAGGTAGATCTCATCATCCATTTCTACTTTAACACTGTAGACCCCCTTGGCTGGTACCACCATGCCTTCCGGGCAATTAATATTTGCTGTGGGGAAGCCAAGGGTATTCCCTCTGCGGTCACCCTTTACTACCGTACCCTCCGTAAAGGGGTAATAGCCAAGATATTTCTTAGCAGAAATAACGTCTCCCTCCGCTAATTTACTACGGATGAGAGTACTGCTAACCACTTGGTCCCCCACCATAACAGGAGGAATTACACTTAATGTATAACCATACTCTGCGGCATAATAATTAAGGTCATCGGTCTTTCCACTACCTTTATAGCCAAAGGTATAGTTATAGCCCACCACAATTCCCTTGGTGCCTATTTGTTCGATAAGAATATCTTTAATAAACTCCTCGGGACTTAACCGGGCAAATTCTGGGGTAAAGTGTAAGGGTATTAAGATATCCACACCTAAGCCAGCCATAATCCGTTCCTTTGATTCTTGATCCAACAACATTGCTGGTGCCATTTGGGGTCTTAGAACCATCAGAGGGTGTGGATCAAAGGTTAGTATAGCCGCTGTTCCCTTTGAGCGGCTTGCCATGGACACAGCCTCCCCAATAAGCCTTTGGTGCCCTAGATGTATCCCGTCAAAGTTTCCTAAGGCTACGGTAATGTTAGAATAAATATCCTTAAGTCCCTTAAGGCTTCTATATACACGCAATTCTTTTACCCCCTGCCAAACACAATTCCACTTTGTAATGATACACAATTTATTGCATGCAACCAATGGTGCGTGAAAATTTAATTATTTTAAACAGAAAAAACCACTTCGGGCCGTAGAATGATACGTTCCGCATCATCCTTTCGATCTATCGCCGCTTTATAAATTCCCAGCAAACGATTGTCCAGTTGAACCCGGACAAGATCATTGGGGTTTAGGGCCTGTAAACCCCACCGGATGCCTGAGGGATATAAAGTTGCACCTGAACACACGGCCTTATTTGCTGTAGGATGAATTTCGACCATCGGTAAATGCTCAACCGCCTTGGTCATCGGTATAACGGCATCGATTAACTTGTTTTCCCGGGACATGATTTCAATTTGTTCCAGTGTAAAGGAATTATGTAAGCCAAAGGCTGCAACCCGGGAGCGCAACAAAAAGGACATATAGGCGCCACAACCCAATGCCTTACCCATATCTGAACACAGGGTACGCACATATGTCCCCTTTGAACAAGTTACATCAAATAATACCCTGGGGTTCGGTGTGCCCCAATCCCAGCTATCAATTATCTGGATTTCATATATTGTAACTGTTCTACTGGGTACTTCAATCATCTTGCCTTCCCGTTCCAGTTCATAGAGTTTTTTGCCATTGACCTTAATAGCCGAAGCCATGGGAGGAGTCTGGGTTATTTCTCCCCCGAAACTTTTTAGTACCTCGTTGAATCTTTCGGAGTTAATGGCGGATGCATCTCTATTGTCCAGTATCTTACCAAAGGCATCCTGGGTAGATGTTTCCATTCCCAGAGTAGCTTCCGCACGATAGGTTTTATCTCCATCGGTTATAAACCTAGCCAATCGAGTGGCTCGGCCTAAACAAATTGGTAAGACTCCCGCCGCTCCGGGATCAAGGGTTCCTGTGTGGCCGCATTTTTTAATGCCAGTTGCTCGTCTGACAAAATATACAACATCATGGGAAGTCATACCCGGGGGTTTCAATATATTAATAATCCCGTCCAACTTAACACCCCCGGAATAATTCTTTGGCTTCCTTTAGAACAGCTTCCTTCACTTCTAAAAGGTTACCCTTGATCGTGCAGCCTGAAGCACGTACATGCCCTCCACCGCCAAACTTTTTGGCCAATAAATTAACGTCCACGGTATACTTTGAACGAAAACTTACTTTAACCCTATTTTGGTCCAGTTCACGGAAAGAAATGGCCAACTCAACACCTTTTATTTTTCTGGGATAGTTAATTAGACCTTCTATATGCTGATCTTCCGCTCCCACTGACTCAATTTTTTCCTGACCAATACTTATCCAGGCAATTCTACCACATTCACTTACATCCAAGTTTCTTAAAGCTACTTCCAGCAAACGAATTGACTGAAGGGGCTGTTCGCCGAAAATAAGGTTTGAGAGAAGTGAAACCGGAACCCCACACTGTAATAACTTCGCAATCTTAACGTGGGTTTCCGGTGTCGTATTTTCATAACGGAAAGAACCAGTATCGGTAACGATGGCGGTATATAGATTGATAGCCAGATCCAGATTGAGTGAAATCCCCAGTTGCTCCAACAAATCCATAATGATTTCCCCGGTGGCTGCTGCAGTTGATTTTACATAATTGTAATTCCCGAAGGGTTGATCATTGACATGGTGATCAATTACAACTACAGGCAGCCCGTAATCTACCAGGGGTGTGATGGTAGAGCCAAGTCGCTCTCGTACTGAGCAGTCTACCACCACCAGTAAATCGTAATTTTTTTCTGGAACACTGCCCACCACTATTTCTTTTATACCAGGAAGAAATTCGTATAAGTCAGGCAATGGATCTGAACTAACCATTGTAACCTCTTTACCCTTTGCCTGCAAAGCCATTCCTAATGCTAAGACAGAGCCAAGACTATCACCATCTGGCATAACATGCCCGCATAATATCGGTCTTTTGGCATTTAATAATACCTCTGTCACAGCCTTAAGGTTATTCATTGGTCTGCTTTGCCTCCTGAGCATTTATCTCATGGAGTATCTCCATAATTCTCGTGCCATGGTCTAGGGATGTATCTAATTTAAAAATCAATTCCGGGGCCTGACGTACTTTAATTCTCCTGCCAATTTCTGAGCGCATGAAACCAGCGGCCTTTTGTAATATATTGACTGTCTCCTGTCTCTGGTCAGCAGAACCTAGAACACTTACAAAGATTTTAGCAAAGGACAGATCTTTGGTTACTTCTACACCCGTAATGGTTACAAAACCTAGTCTGGGATCTTTAATGTCGTTACGAATTAAATCAGCAATTTCTTTTTTTATGGCTTCAGCCACACGTTCCGGTCGGTGCGACATGCAACACACCTCCTATGTTTTTGCGGTCAATACCATAGTATTAGAGCTCACGTTTAATGGTTTCCATAATATAAGCTTCAACGATATCGCCTTCCTGAATATCATTAAACCGTTCAATGGTCAAACCACATTCATAACCCTGAGCAACTTCCTTTGCATCATCTTTAAATCGTTTTAGGGAATCGAGCTTCCCTTCGAAAACTACGATGCCGTCCCTGATTATCCGAACATTTGCATCTCTAACAATTTTTCCTTCGGTTACATAACCACCGGCAATGGTACCAATCTTAGATGCTTTAAAGGTCTTCCTTACTTCCACATGACCTAAGACAACTTCCTTAAATTCTGGATCAAGCAAGCCGCTCATAGCCTTCTTAACATCATCAATAACTTCATAGATTACCCGGTAGAGGTTAATATCAATTTTCTCTGCGTCTGCTAGTTTTCGTGCATTATTATCCGGCCTTACGTTGAAGCCAATAACAATTGCATTGGACGCTGTAGCCAGCATAATATCATTTTCATTCACTGCACCTACACCGGTATGGATTAGGTTAACGTTAACTTCATCCGTTGTTAGCTTTTCTAAGGCTTGAGCCAGCGCCTCGATGGAGCCTTGCACGTCCGCTTTAATAATGATGGGAAGTTCCTTAATTTGCCCCTCTTGGATATGCTTAAACAAATCATCCAGAGATATTTTTGTAGTGGATCTAAGTACTTCTTCCCGCTTTCTAATCTTCCGCTTCTCTGCTACATCTCTGGCCAATTTTTCGTCTTCCACTGCCACTAAAATATCTCCGGCTTCCGGTACATCTGAAAGGCCTAAGATTTCAACAGGAGTGCTGGGGGGGGCTTTTTTAACACGTCTGCCCTTGTCATCAATCATCGCTCTAATACGTCCGGATACATGGCCAACAACAATAGTATCCCCGACATTTAAGGTGCCATTCTGAACAAGTACAGTTGCCACTGGTCCTCTGCCCTTATCCAATTCTGCTTCTACAACGGTACCCCTGGCCATACGATCAGGATTTGCTTTTAATTCATGCACCTCAGCCACTAGCAAAATCATTTCAAGAAGGTTATCCAAGCCAGTGTGCTGTTTAGCTGAAACTGGTACCGCTATGACATCGCCGCCCCAATCCTCAACAACCAACTCATACTGGGTCAGTTCCTGCTTAACTTTATCGGGATTAGCCGTTGGTTTATCAATCTTATTGATAGCCACAATGATTGGCACATTTGCTGCCTTCGCATGGTTAATGGCTTCAACTGTTTGTGGCATTACACCGTCATCCGCAGCAACCACTAAAATTGCTATATCCGTAATTTGAGCACCACGGGCCCTCATAGCAGTAAAGGCAGCGTGACCGGGAGTATCCACAAAGGTAATCTTTTTACCATTTCGTTCTACTTGGTAGGCACCTATATGCTGAGTAATGCCACCTGCTTCCGCAGCAGTCACATTCGTTTCCCTAATTGCATCCAACAAGGAAGTCTTGCCGTGATCTACGTGACCCATGATCGTTACAACTGGCGGACGTTGTACTAAATTGCCTTCGTTCTCTTCGGGTTCAGCCATAACTAATGCTTCTTTATCAACTGCTACTTTCAGTTCAGTCTCAATACCATACTCACCAGCAATTAAAGCAGCCGTGTCAAAATCCACTTCTTGGTTGATGGTAGCTAAAATGCCAAGGCCCATTAGTTTTTTAATTACTTCTGCCGCAGTTTTCTTTAACTTCTCTGCTAACTCCTGAACAGTAATTATTTCCCCGATTTGAACTGGCTTTTTATCTAAAATCGGTGGTGGAGCAGGTTGATAGTGTTTCTTTTTGCCCTTGTTGTTACGTCCTTTATATAGCTTGTTGCTTTCTATATTGCCGTCGGCCCACTTGCCGTCTTTTTCATAATTTTTGCGACGATCGCCCTTTGTTTTATCCGGTGCCTTGGTTGGTTTAGGTTGGGCAATTTGTTCCGGCGGCTTGGGAATAGATGGACCGCCGGCTCGGTTTTGGGCTGCCCTAGGCCCTCCTTGGGGTCTGCCTTGACCGCCGCCCTGGGGACGATCACCGTAAGGTCTGCCTGGGCCACCGCCTTGGGGACGATCACCATAAGGTCTGCCTGGGCCGCCGCCCTGGGGACGATCACCATAAGGTCTGGCTTGACCGCCGCCTTGGGGACGATCACCGTAAGGTCTGCCTGGGCCGCCGCCCTGGGGACGATCACCATAAGGTCTGCCTTGGCCGCCGCCCTGGGGACGATCACCGTAAGGTCTGCCTTGGTTGCCGCCTTGGGGACGATCACCGTAAGGTCTGCCTTGGTTGCCGCCTTGGGGACGATCACCGTAAGGTCTGCCTTGGCCGCCGCCTTGGGGACGATCACCGTAAGGTCTGCCTTGGTTGCCGCCTTGGGGACGATCACCGTAAGGTCTGCTTTGGCCGCCGCCTTGGGGACGATCACCGTAAGGTCTGCCTTGGTTGCCGCCCTGGTTGTTATGAGCCCTGCCGCCCTGATTATTTACATTGGTTGAAGTCTGTACAGATTCGTTACCAACTGGGGATTTGGGGCCCTTTGTTTCCTGTACCGGTCTTTGGTTAGTCTTTGGCTTGTCTTCATATCTTCTGTCCGGGGGTCTGTTAGGTACTCTATCCACTAACCCTGGCCCCTTTGTGTTATCCGGTTTAAATAACTGATCTTGTTCCTTCTTCTCTTCCATTCCTTGCCCCCTAACACGTTCTGGCTGAATTTGCGTATTTGTAGATCCTGATTCCTTTTTTTGGCCTTGATTTGCTTTTTTACCAAATTGTTGGTATACCTTTTGTAAATCGTATTCCTCTAAAGCACTCATGTGTGACTTCACAGTTATACCTAGTTCAGTTAATCTATTTATAAGTTCTTTATTTTCTATATTAAGCTCCCTTGCAATTTCATGGACCCTTTTTTTTGTCATTGAACCACCTCCTAAAATTAAAACCCTATATAATTCTAGGCTTCTCCCCCTTCCAGCAGGCCTTCTATGCCTCGGGCAAAGTTGGGATCCAATATCGCTACCGTGGCACGGGGTGATTTACCCAGTGCCAAACCCAGTTGATCTTTAGTAAAAGCTACTCTGGTAGTAACCTTTTTTGACTGACCAATACGGATATATTCCCCTTTAATTCTTTCCGAGGTATTCGTAGCAATAATTAAAAGTTTAACTTTGCCTTTAGCAAGATGCCCCCGAACAGCAAAATCTCCTGACACAACCTTCCCAGCTCGCTGACCTAAACCTAAGAGATGAAAAACTGGACCGCTCACCTATTTCACCATTCCTTGCTTAAGCGTTTCTATGATCTCTGGTGATATAAAGCATTCTAAGGAACGTTCTAACCTTTTTCCTTTTATAGCCCTTTGCAAACATTCAATATTGGAACAAAGATAAGCCCCTCTACCAGATTTCTTACCAGTGGCATCAATCTCCACGGTATTCTGAGGGGTTCGCACCACTCTTGTCAGTTCACGCTTGGGCTTCATTTCCTGACAACCAATACACATCCTTAGCGGAACCTTTTTGACCTTGGGCACTGGATAACCTCCTTATCTTTCTTCACTTTCATTGAATGTTTCTTCAAGTTTATATTTATCATCCCATGTTTCTGACTGGTTATATTCCTCACCTTCCCCCAGGTTATCCTCACCATTATAATCCGGGTAAATATCGGTCATTTGGGATTCGCTTTTTATGTCAATTTTCCAGCCAGTAAGTTTCGCTGCCAAACGTGCATTTTGTCCTTCTTTGCCGATGGCTAGGGAAAGTTGATAATCCGGAACAATTACCCTGGCCACCTTCTCATCTTCCCATACTTCCACGGCTACCACCTTAGCAGGACTTAGGGAAGAAGCAACGTATTTGGATGCGTCTGGATTCCACTTGATAATGTCGATCTTTTCACCGTTCAATTCAGTTACAATATTTTGTACACGCATACCCTTGGGTCCAACACAGGCACCCACAGGATCAATATTTTCATCCTTTGAATACACGGCTATTTTAGACCGGTAACCAGCTTCCCGGGCGATGGATTTAAGTTCAACAACACCTTCTTGCAGTTCAGGTACTTCTAACTCAAAGAGCCGTTTTAATAAGCCAGGGTGAGTCCTGGAAACAAGAATTTGTGGGCCCTTTGTGGTCTTGCGCACCTCCACAATATATGTTTTTAAGCGGCTGCCCGGTCTATAATCCTCACTGGGCATTTGTTCAGATGGTGTTAGGATAGCTTCTGTTTTCCCCAACTCAATAAAAACATTTTTATTCTCAATACGTTGTACAATACCTGTTAGAATATCACCTTCCCGATTGGCAAATTCCTCAAAGATAATATTCCTTTCAGCCTCACGTATACGCTGAACAACTACTTGTTTCGCTGTTTGGGCAGCAATCCGTCCAAAATTTCTCGGGGTTACTTCATCCTCCACCACATCCCCTAAATTAAACCGGGGATCTATTTTTCTTGCATCCTCCAGGGATATCTCAATCCGATCATCTTCAATTTCTTCTACCACAGAACGTTGGGAGTATACTTTGTAATCCCCTGTTTCCCTGTCGATATGAACTCTAGCATTTTGTAGTGACCCAAAGTTACGTTTATAGGCTGACAACAAAGCTGCCTCAATCGCTTCTAATAGAACATCCACGGCAATGCCTTTTTCTTTTTCTAAGTCCCTTAACGCCTCTAAGAACTCGCTATTCACTTGTGCTCCCCCCAATAATCTCAAATTTCAATTGCCAATCGTGCGGCGGCAACCTGTTGATGGGGTAATACAACCTGTTTCCCTTTTATATCCAGGTGAATCCCCTCTTCGTTATATTCCATTAATTTACCAGTAAAACTTTTGGCGCCGTTTACTGGAGCAAAGGTAGTTACATTTACCAATTGACCTTTAAATCTTACAAAATCCTGGGGTTTTTTGAGCGGTCTCTCAATTCCTGGTGAGGATACCTCGAGAAAGTAAGCCTGGGGTATTGGGTCCAGCTCATCAAGAAGAGTATCAATTTTTTCCGAAGCAATTTGACAGTCATCTAATTCGACACCTTCTGGTTTATCTATGAATATTCTTAAATACCAATTGCCACCCTCTTTGACATATTCCACATCTACCAATTCCAGGTTCAATCCCTCAATGATTGGCTGCACAGCTTCTGTTACTCTCTCAACAACGGTACTCTTAGCCAAAGATAATCCTCCCTTATTGCCGCAATTACCCAAACTAATACGAAAGAGTGGGAAATTCCCACTCCTCTCCTAAACACAAAAAATTAATAGTAGGTAAAACAAACAAAAAAGCATAATAAGTATACCATGGAAACAATTTCTTTACAAGGCTAACCCTAATCAGGAAAATTTGTAGAAATATCGTACCCTTATAACAATAATTTTATCCATAGCTTATTCCTTATCCTTCAGTTTGAGTACCCAGAATCGGGGTCAGGCCTAATATAAATATGGTTAGAAAATATCCAGGGGCGTCGCCAAATACACCCTTTATAAACTTCTACCCTATATACTCCCGGTTCAGGATCAGGTAAATGGATAGCCTTTGTATAACTTTGTAAAAATACTTTGCCATCCTTTATTAATTTCAGATGGGCCTTCTCTGGCAGAATAACGTTTAATGTCATGCCAGGTCGATGCATAACTTCTTCCCCCATGTGCCATTTGTCATTTAGGTGTTGTAGGTAAAAGAAAAATTCTTTAACATGACCAGCAAAGTGATTAACTAAATAACTTCGCCCACTTTTGATGGCAGATAAAATTATTTTACGGTCATTTTGTACGATGCCTTGCAAAGGTTCCTTGGATAAAATATGCGTTCTTAGAGTTTTAAATTGGTATTTGTAACTGCTTAGTATATTCGGTACCCAGCCAAATTGTCGACCCCCATGGGCATCAACCCCTGCTATTGCTGGTACTGGTCGTAATTCTCCCAATAGGTCCCATTTTTGCAAAGTTTCCGGTTGAGGCGGACTTAGAATAGCCTTAGGAAATAGGAAACTTATCAGTAAACCCCTTAGGCTCTCAAAGCTTGTCATCCATTGAGAAAAATAATTCCAAATTTCCAAGCCAACGGGCATATCCAAATCCCAATTATCCCAGTGCATGCTACCCCGGAAAATTGTATTTTCCTTTTGATCAGGGTGAGCTAAAAAACCAAAGCCGCCCTGTTCATAAACCTGCTCAACATATTTAGCTGGCTGTTGTTTTTTACAGGGAACTGAACTTATATCATAACATAAAAAATGGTTCTGTCGAGGGGAAACTTCCGCCCCTACCAGAACTAAAACTTCATGCAGATATTGTTCCCCCTGTTGGTGCAGTCCGTCCAAAGTGTCATGATCATTTATAAGTATAAATTTAGCCCCTGACTTATAAGCTGCCTTAGCGATACCCTTAAAGTCTGCGGACCCATCGGAATAACTTGTATGAACATGAACCACGCCTGAATATTGATAAATCATACTGCACCTCGGTTAGGTAATTACCTTCCTATTTTAATTTAAATATATGTACATGTATAAAGGTAATATTTGGGGAGAGCTGGGGTCAGGCTTGAATAATTCAAGCCTGACCCCAATGTTTCTTAGACAAAAAATTCTTCCTTTGTTTCATGACGATCTACGTATTCGTTGCACTCTTCTTCACCGCGCAAAATGCGGAGTGCTCCAAGGGCCAGGGATTCTAGCTCGTTTTCTCCTGGTACAACGATAACCGGTGCGATAAATTCGACCCGCTTTGCAATCATGTCTGTCAACATTTTCGAATAGGCAATACCGCCGGTCAAAATAATATGGTCAATTTTACCGTCTATGGTAGGTGATAATTCGCCAATTCCCTTGGCCGCCTGGTAGGCTTGGGCCTCATAGAGCAGCTTGGCCTGTTCATTGCCTTGTTCAATCATCGCTTCAATTTGTCTGCAGTCGTGGGTGCCTAGGTGGGCTTTTAGGCCTCCCAGGCCGCGTAGTTTTTTCAATAAATCCTTTTTGCTGTATTCGCCGCTGTAACACATATCGACGATATACAGAATCGGTACACTGCCCGAGCGTTCCGGTGAAAAAGGTCCTGCATCATCCGTGATGACATCAACAATTTTTCCTTTTTCGTGTGCACTGATGGAGATGCCGCCTCCTAAATGGGCCACGATAAAGTTCATCGCCTCATACCCTTTGCCCTGGCTTTGGGCTACCTTTCTGGCCGTGGCTTTACTGTTTAAAACGTGACAAAAACTGTGTCTGACGATTTCCGGAATGCCAGTGACCTTTGCCACTGGTTTAAGTTCATCCGAGGATACAGCATCGTAGATATAGGCCGGAATTCCCTTTGGCTGTGCCAGTGCCGCTGCCAGAAGTGCACCCAGGTTGGAAGCGTGGTTCACAATGGGACCCTGAATAATTCGTTTCTTCATGGCCTCATTTACATAGTAGCCCCCCGCTTTTACCGGTGGCAGTTGTCCTCCCCTGCCAACCACTGCCGAAAGTTTTTCTAGGTTGAACTTGTGCTTTGCCAGTGCCTGAAGAACCAATTGTTTTCTCATTGCAAACTGATCCTTTAAGCTCTTACACCTTTCCAAATCCTCATTGCTATGGTTGATGGCTTCCACAAACAGTACTTCTTCATTTTTATACAAAGCGGCTTTGGTAGAGGTTGACCCAGGATTGATTGCTAAAATATAGTAATCCATAATCCCGTCCTTTCCTTTTTTATACAGCTTCAGCTAGGTTGGGCTTTTTCCTAAGACTTAAGATAATGCCCAGGGCAATTGACAGTGCTGCTGCCATCATGGTCTGGTATTCGGCAGGTAACATAAAGGTAATGGTATGGGCTGGTATCCAGAAAATTGGTATGGTTCTCAGGATTACGAAGGAGATAAAGCTTTCCCAGTCCGTTGCTCTGGTAACCGACTTGATGTCCAGTTGCCCTGCGCCGCTGGCTTTTAATTCAAGGTATTTGTCTGTCATTTTATGAAAGCCCATCATCACAGGTCCAAATGTAATGTTCATGACTGCGCTAGTCAGCAAGGCCTTGAGAAATAGGGAATCAGCTCCTGGCAAAACGCCTGCTGCCAAGGCGGCTGTGACACCCCCACTGTAAATCTTCAGCATAAAAGCTAGCACGGCACCGATGAAGCCCCAAATTAAAGCCCTGGCCACAATTTTGGGGGGCAACAGCCAAAGGCTGTTGCTGATTCTGGCAGCGATTAATTCACCCACTGTGGCCAGAAAAACAAACTTTACAAAGCCCATGGTGAAAGGATGCTCCGCCGATAGTTCTCTAAAACCCTCCCTTGCTGCCGGAAAAATCAAAATCAAAGTAAAGCTAAGAAGTACAACAGCACAAAGGGCAGGAACTCCGATGCTTTTTCTATCTGGCTGTGTCAAGTTCTTACACCAACGCCCTTCCAATTTCCAGAGCCTTCAGATTTAATTCCAGAAAGGTTGACTTTACGTTTTCTTCCATGATTTTTTTCCAATTGATGTCTTCTAGATTCATCAGCTTAATGATCGTTCCCAGTAAAATTACATTCATTACCTTTGGATTGCCAAGTTTTTGTGCTTCTGCCATGGCATTAAAGGCACTGGTAGGTGCCTTTTGTTGCAGTTCCTCCAAAATTCCCTCCGGATAGCTGCATTTACCCATGACCACCGGCATCGGATTCATCTGATAATTATTTACAACAATCCTACCCCCGACTTTCAGGTAGCCCAGCCATCTCAGTGCTTCCATTAATTCAAAGGAAACCAGGATGTCTGCCCCACCCTTTTCGATGACTGGGGATGCGACTTTATCGCCAAATCTTATATGTGAAGACACCGCACCGCCCCGCTGGGACATGCCGTGTATCTCGTTCATTTTGACATCGTAGCCAGCTTCCATTAGTCCCTGGGTCAATAATTTGCTGGCTAAAATGGTTCCCTGGCCCCCTACACCTACCAACAGGATGCTCTTGGTCATCTTAGTTCTCCTCCTTGACAATGGCCTTCTTGGCACAGACTTGTGCGCAGACCTGACAACCCACACACTGGGTCCTGTCAATTTCTGCCTTCTTGATGTCTGGGTTTACTGACAATGCAGGGCACCCTGCCTTTGTGCATAACTTACAGCCAATACAAAGCTCACTGTCAACCCTATATTTTGTTTTAAAGGCCCCGGCAAACTGCTCCTGATCGAGGCTGCTCATTTTTTTCAATACACAAGGCCATTTTGTAATGATAACCGAAGGCTCGTCCAGGGAAAAAGCCCAATCTAGTGTTTCCTTTACTTTGGCTAAATCATTGGGATTAATGACTGCCACATGCTTGGCACCTAAGGCTCGGACCACTGTTTCGATATCGATGATCGGTGCCTCCGTGCCATTGGCATGTTTGCCGCTGCCTGGATTTTCTTGGTGCCCTGTCATGCCTGTAATGCGGTTATCTAAGATAACGTTTACGGTTCTGCTGTTATTATAGAGAACTTCAATTAGGGAGTTTATACCAGTATGGAAAAAGGTGGAGTCCCCTAATACAGATACTACCCTTTTATCCTCACCCTTGAGATCAAAGGCTAACTTAGCACCATGTCCGGCACTGAAGCTAGCTCCCATACAAATATTGAAATCCATAGCATTATATGGTTCGGCAAAGGCCAGGGTATAGCAGCCAATGTCACCGGCCACCATGACGTTTTTCCGCCTGCCTAGTTCATAGAAGAAACCTCGATGCGGACAGCCTGCACAAAGGGTAGGTGGCCTTTGGATAATCTTTGTTTGGTCATATTCTATTACCGGCAGTTCTGTGCCATAGACCGACTTGCGAATTACATCGGGTGTTAGTTCACCATAGGCTGGGAAGGTATCCTTGCCATGGCAGGAGAAACCCAGCATTTTTACTCTTTCTTCGATAATTGGGTCATTTTCCTCAATGATATAAACTTTTTCTTTGCCCTGGCAGAAGGTTTCAATTAATTGATCCGGCAGTGGATAGGTGAAGCCGAGCTTCAGATAACTTACTTCTTCCCCAAATACTTCTTTGGCAAAACAATAGGCAGTCCCGGAAGCTATTACACCAATTGCCCTGCCCTCGTTTTCAATCTTGTTGTAGGGTGACTCATTCGCATATGCCGCCAGCACCTTTTCCCGTACCTCAACCTTTTTCCTCATTTCTCTGGCATTGGCCGGCACGGTAACATACTTCTTAACGTCCTTTACATATGCCTTATAAGGTGTCGCAACTGGCTCTGAAATTTCTACAATGCTCTTGGAGTGACAACCCCTTGTTGTCATGCGAACCAGCACCGGGGTGTCATATGCTTCACTAATGGCAAAGGCCTCCTTGATCATGTCCTTTGCCTCCTGACTGTCAGAGGGTTCAAGCATCGGAATCTTTGCAGCCTTGGCATAGTTTCTGTTGTCCTGTTCATTTTGGGACGAATGCTGCCCCGGCTCATCCGCTGTTATTACCACCATGCCCGCATTGACACCAGTATAGGCAAAGGTAAACAATGGATCCGCCGCAACATTCAGACCGACGTGTTTCATCGAGGCCATACTTCGAACACCCGCAATGGACGCTCCAATTACAGCTTCCAAAGCCACTTTTTCGTTGGGTGCCCACTCAGAGCGAATCTCTTTATACTGAGTCATATTCTCTAATATTTCAGTACTTGGGGTCCCCGGATATGCCGAAGCAAACCGCACACCCGCTTCGTAGGCTCCTCTGGCCAAGGCTTCATTGCCTGACAGCAATTTTTTCATGATTTTTTGCTCCCCCTCCTAAGATGTTACGATACTAAGGATGCTAAAAGGATTGAATTTAATTTACCCTCGGCATTTTCTGCCCTGGAGGTCATGACAACCGGCTTTGCTCCCCCCAGTATTACCCCGGCCATCTTGGCCCCAGCGGCATAGAGAAGTGTCTTTCCTACCATGTTGCCAGCTTCAATGTTGGGCATTACGAACAGATCCACTTCACCGCTTATTTTACTGGCAATGCCTTTATGCCCGGCTGCTTCTTTGCTTAAGGCCACGTCCATGGCCATTGGTCCCTCGATGCGGCAGTTTGGCAGTTCGCCCCTTTGCACTGCCACAACCAAAGCGGCTGCGTCCACTGTAGAAGGCATCTTTTCACTAACTAATTCGTTAGCCGCCAGCACTGCCACCTTTGGGTCAGCAATGCCCAATTTATTCAGGGCAGCCAGAGCATTGGCAATAATTTGTTTTTTACTTTCCAGGTTGGGAAAGGTATTCATGCCACCGTCGGTATGAAAAGCCAGTTTGGCACAGGCAGGAATTTCAAAGGCTGCCAGATGACTTAGCAGTTTCCCGGTCTTCAAGCCCCTGTTTTCATCCAGTACTGCTTTTAGAAACACGCTGCTATTCAAAAACCCCTTCATTAAGACATCTGCCTTGCCTGTCCTAACAAGCTCAGCCGCCTTTAATGCTGCCTCTTTTTCGTCCCTTTCATCAATTACCGTAAAATCAAATTTTACTTCATTTTTTTGCGCCAGCTCTGCTATCCGTTTTTCATCCCCTACTAGGATAAAGTCCGCAATGCCTTTTTTATAGGCCTCTGCCACAGTTACGATAACTTCTTCATCGTGGGCAGCAGCAACTGCGATTACTTTTTGGGGCATCTGAGCTGCCTTTTTCCGCAATGCGTCAAACCCGTTGTAGTCCACAGTTTGTCCTCCCTTATCTCCACACTTCCTGAATAGAAAAGCGAACCTGGCATGATTCGCTTTTCTATGTCATTATACCTTACTTAAAATTACCAAAGAATATAATGATGATGGCAATGGGACAGATATAGTTTACTGAAACTTTTAACCACACCTGGAGAAACTTGTTCTTTACATTTACTGCCTCTATGAAATTATCAATGCCCTATATCCATCCTACAAAGATTGCGACCAAAAATCCACTAATTAAGAGCAGGTAATTGCTGGTAATTAGTGGATTTTTAAATTAAATTAAAGGAGAAATCATTTGTATCTGGAGTAAACATAAAATCAAGGCCCTTGGCCGCACTCTCCACTTGTAAGCCAATTACGATACCGACAATTTAAGATAAAACTCAAAATAGAGCTAAAGCCTTCACTTTGATTCTTTCCAGACATCCCTTTAACTAACTTAGCTTATTCCCATAGATGCTTTCCTGCGATGCATTATTGATGCTGGCAAAAAAATGGCGTTCAAACTGATAACAGTTTTAAACGCCATTCTTTTATTAAGATCCTATCACTGATGCCTTTAGTTTATCTCATTTAAACTACGGAATTGATAGCCTTCGGCCTGACATTCCTTAATTAAACTTTCTAACATATCAGCATTTGCCTTATTTACAGCGTGCAGCAGGATCACTGCCCCGCTGTGCAGGCGCTCCTTGACGATGTTTTTATGAGATTCCGGTGTACCGGCATCCGGCTGCCAGTCTGCAAAAGCAACCGTCCAAAAAACATTTCGGTATCCCATTTCGTGGGTAATTTTCAACGTTCTTTCACTATACTCCCCCATGGGCGGGCGTAAATATTGCATATTGGTTCCGGTTTGTTGGGTGAATGCATCACTCAGGGAGGTTATTTCCTTCTTTAGTCTCGTATCGTCCACCGTCGGTAAGCTGGGGTGATGATCCGTATGATTCCCCACGATATGTCCCTCGGCAACCATCCGTTTGACCAACTCCGGATTTCTCTTCAGATAATCCCCGGTAATAAAGAAAGCAGCCTTAACATCTACCTCTTTTAAGGTATCCAAAATTTTAGGTGTATAACCATTTTCATACCCTTCATCAAAGGTTAGGTAGAGATTTTTACCATTTATGTCACCATGATAAATACCTCTATACTTGTCCAAGAATGCCTTACCCTGTCCACTCACTTCCGGTAACTTATGCTCCTTATTCGGTTTATAATACCAACCCAATTTTTCATTGGAAAGGGTTGGCAGCACGGCTTTATTTTCCCCTTCGGTTGCCGGTACATTTTTAGGTTCTGTTTCTGCAACGGTTGCAGCTTGCTCCACCTTTGTCGTAGTCTCAACCGGTTTTTCAATTTCTTTTTTCTCAGTTGAAGGTACCGTTTGGGGCGCAGTATCACGGATTACCTCCGCCTCCTGGACAATTTGTTTTTCAACGGGATTTGTAGCTATAACTTTATAGGCCATGCCAAAACCCAAGGCCACAAATGCAGCCAATATAAATACAACGGTTTTGTTCATCTTTGCCATTTGTTTAACCCCCTGTAAAATATGTATTCCCATTATTGCCTTTCTTCTATTATATAGTCATAACCAACCCTTTTTGGAAATATATAACTTATTATAAAGTTTTTACTTTAATGCGTAAGGTCCTAATGCTCGTTAGTCCATGTTTCATAGCCTATTTAGCTGATGCTAACAGGGAATGGCTATTACGGAGGTTCTTAAAATGATTATTCAAATAAGTAGAACCCGAATTGTACAGGTATCTGTTCTCTTTTTTTTGACCATAGCTTTATGGTTAACGATCAGCCTTTGGGAAAGCCACCAGGTTCATGAAAGCCCCGAAGGCAAGGTAGTGGTTACTTTTAATTTTCTCGCTCCGATGAAGCCTGCCGCTACCAAAGACTTAATTATTACCCAGGCAGCTACGGGGAAAAAGGTCCCCTTCGAGCACCAATGGTTAACCGCCAGTAAGTTACAAATAATTATTAGTGAAAAATCATTCCCCCTCGGCAGGGAATACCACTATCGCTTTAAAGCGGCACCAGCCATGATCTGGCCCTTTTATGTATGGTCCGCGGGTAAATTTCAAGGCAAGGTTACAGTAAAGTTTATCGGTATTGAAGGCAATCATACGGTTCCCTCTAAGGGCCCCATTATATTACAGTTTAACACTAATCTAGACCCGCGTAAAATATCGAATTTTGTTTCGGGACCTGTGCCCGGAAAATTAATACCTGCTGGCACTGACTATAGCCGCTGGGAATTCTGGCCCAATCAAAAATTAAATAACCTATATCGTTACTCAATGAGCATTGCTGCCGGACTCCCTGATCAACAGGGGGGAAAATTGGAGCAATCAATAAAGGCTGAATTTGTAACAACTCCCGAATTTCTAATCGAGGGAGTATTTCCCGTTCCAGGATCAAATAGTATTTGGTTAACCAGGGAAATACTTTTACAAACAAATCAGCAATTAAAATCAGCCAAGGTTGATATACAAGGCCTACCGGGCAGATGTATCATCGAGGACAAAACCATTCGTTATCTTCCCGAAAGGATCATGATGCCTGGTACCACCTATAACGTTAAGGCCAGGCTCATTTCAACCAGCAATGAATCCTTGGATTTTGCTTATTCCTTCTCCACCACAAATTTGGGCCAAAATCGCTGGTTAGAGTTAAAGCTGGAACCAACACCTGTCTTATGGCTAATGGAAGGCCCTAAAACCCTCAAAAGCTTTGCTGTCAGGGTTCGGGCAGACCGCCCCATCCCCCAGGGAACCCTCTATGAAGCCAATCGTCAATTAGATTCCGGCAAACAATCCCCCTGGCTGAGACTCAATGCAGATATCCTACTGCATCCATTACCCGAAAATATGCAGGATCATCATGAACAATTCGGCCTCCCTAAATCTTACGGTTGTATTTACCTGCAAGATCAGGATGCTAAGGAACTGTTTAGCACTCTACCCCAGGGCTTTATGCTAATATCACATTAAGATGAAAAAAGGAGTGCCGTTTGGGACACTCCCTTTTGCTTTATTTTTAGAAAAGAGCCATCTGGTCTGATTCCTGAAGGTTATTGAGACAACCATGATTTTGCAGGGTTTCAATGACGGTCTTGGAAATTTTCGCCCGGTTTCTTAGGTCATCGATGGAAGTAAAGGGCGCTTGCTCCCTGGCCGCCACAATATTTTGGGCAGCAGAGACTCCCACACCCTGGAGTCCGCCAAAGGGAGACAGCAGACCCTCCGAGGTAATCAGGAACTTAGCCGCAGCGGATTGATCTAAATTGACGGGCAATATTTTAAAGCCGCGACAGTTTGCTTCCAGGGCAACCTCAAGGATGGTTAACATGTTCTTTTCCTTTTGGGAAGCAGCATTCCCCTTTTCTTCTATTTCTTCTATGGCTTTTTTAATTTTGTCCGTTCCCTGGACCATTAACTCTGCATCAAAGTCATCTGCCCGCACGGTAAAATAGGCTGCGTAAAAGGCTTCCGGTCGGTACACCTTAAACCAAGCTATGCGAAAGGCCATCATGACATAGGCTGTGGCGTGTGCCTTGGGAAACATATACTTAATTTTACGGCAGGACTCAATATACCATTCCGGCACACCCTGGGCCCGCATGGCCTCGGCATCCTCTTCCTTAACCCCTTTCCCCTTCCGCACACCCTCCATGATCTTAAAGGCTTGTTTCGGGGGCAATCCCTGGTAAATCAGGTAAACCATAATGTCATCCCGGGCCGAGATGGCTTCGGAGAGCTTACAACTGCCTGCCCGGATCAGATCCTGGGCGTTATTTAACCACACATCCGTCCCATGGGAAAAACCCGAAATACGTACTAATTCCGAAAAGGTAGTGGGCATGGTATCCACCAGCATCTGACGCACAAACTTGGTGCCAAACTCCGGGATGGCATAGGTCCCTACCTGGGAACCGATGGCTTCCTGGGTAACGCCCAGGGCCTCCGGGGAGGAAAACAGACTCATGGTTTTGGCGTCATCCAGGGGAATTTCCCTGGCATTTACACCGGTCAGATCTTCCAGCATACGAATCACGGTGGGATCATCATGTCCCAGGATATCTAATTTTACTAAACTATCATGGATGGAGTGATAATCAAAATGTGTTGTTCGGGTATCCGATTTCACATCATCCGCCGGCCTTTGAACCGGTGTAAACATATGCACATCTAAGCTGTTGGGTACAACCATTAGGCCACCGGGATGCTGACCAGTGGTTCTTTTGACCCCGGCACAACCCAGTACCAAACGTTTCATTTCGGCATTTCGTTTCTTTATATTGCGTTCCTCAAAATAGTTTTTAACAAAGCCAAAGGCCGTTTTTTCCGCAATGGTACCAATGGTGCCGGCTCGGTAAACATACTCTTTGCCAAATAGTTCCTCGGTGTACTTATGGGCCCTGGGTTGATATTCCCCGGAGAAGTTTAAGTCAATATCAGGCACCTTATCACCATCAAAACCTAAAAACACTTCAAAGGGAATGTCATGGCCATCCTTGATATAGTGGGTGCCGCATTGGGAACAGCTTTTATCCGCCATATCCGCACCGCAACCGGCGGAACCGTCCATAATAAATTCGCTATGGCAACAGTTGGGACACCGGTAATGGGGCGGTAAGGGATTGACCTCGGTTATATTGGTAAAGGTCGCCACCAAGGAGGAACCAACCGAACCCCTTGATCCCACCAGGTATCCATCATCCAGAGATTTCTTAACTAACTTATGAGCGATTAAATATAATACTGCAAAACCATTGCCGATAATGGATTTTAATTCCTTATCAACCCTTTGCTGCACCACTTCCGGCAGTGGGTCACCATATAATTCCTTGGCACGCTGTAAGGTCATATCTGTAATCTGTTGTTCCGCACCCTCAATGTAAGGAGGATGCAACGTATCGGGGATGGGTTTAAAGGACCCAATCAAAGCCGCAATCTTTTTAGGATGCTGCACCACCACCTGAAGGGCAGTCTCTTGGCCTAAGTAGGCAAACTCCTCCAGCATTTCTTCGGTGGTCTTAAAATATAAGGGTGCCTGATTATCAGCATCATCAAAGCCCTTGCCAGCCATGAGGATGCGCCGATAAACTTCATCCTCCGGATTAAGGAAGTGGACATCCCCTGTGGCAACCACCGGGATACCTAATTTGTTCCCCAGCGAAGTTATTTTTTGGTTGAGTGCTTTTAAATCTTCTTCGCCACCCACTTGACCGTTACGAATCAGAAATTCATTGTTGCCCAGGGGCTGAATTTCTAAGTAATCGTAAAAAGAAGCAATCTCCTGCAGTTCTTCATCGGATGCACCTGAAAGGAGGGCTTGATAGAATTCCCCCGCTTCACAGGCAGATCCAATCAGCAATCCTTCCCGGTGTTTGATTAATTCCCGCCTGGGTATACGGGGTTGACGATGAAAATATTGGAGATGAGCTAACGTAATGAGTTGATAAAGATTCCTTAGACCAATTTCATCCTTAACGAGAATCGTAACGTGCCTTGATCTTAATTTATCCTGACTGACTCCCTTACCAATTTCACTCAGGGCTTTTAAGTCCCTAACCTCCTGCTCAAGCAGCTTTTTCAAGAACAATTGCCACAGTTTACCAGTGGCAGCGGCATCATCCACAGCCCGATGGTGATTGGAAAGCTCTACCTTAAACTCCTTCACCAGGGTAGCCAGCTTATGGTTTTTCAGGTTTGTGTACAGCACCCGGGCAACTCCCAAGGTGTCAATAACAGGGTTCGTCAGTTCCTGTTGCAGATACTTCCGTAAACCAACCCTTAAAAAGCCAAGGTCAAAGGATGCATTATGGGCGACCAAAACTGCATCACCAACAAATTCTACCAGCCTGGCTAAGGCCGTTTTACTATCCGGGGCAGCCTTGATCATCTCATTGGAGATACCAGTAAGTTTGGTTACCTCAAAGGGGATTTCCTTACTGGCCTTTACCAGGGTGCCATAACGGTCTACCTCTTCACCGTTTAAGTATTTCACCGCACCTATTTCAATAATTTCATCTGTTTGGGGTGAAAAACCAGTGGTTTCAAAGTCTATAATAACGTATTCCGTATCTTCTAAAACAAGGTTGTGATTCATACTGATGACCGTTGCTATGCCATCGTCAATTAAGTAACCTTCCACACCATAGATCAGTTTAATACCTGCTTTTTTCGCTGCGGCATAGGCCTCCGGATAGGCCTGGACAACACCATGGTCCGTTATGGCCAGGGCTTCATGTCCCCAGGCCGCTGCCTGTTTCACTGCATCGGCAGCATTCATGACACTATCCATGGAGCTCATTTTGGTGTGCAGATGAAGCTCTATTCGTTTTTCCGGGGCGTTGTCCTGACGGGTAGAAACCTTCGCTTTACCCAGGTTGATATCGTAGGCCATGACCGTCAATTCCTGGGAAAATTTATCGTACTGCACCGGTCCCCGAATAATAACCCAGCTGCCATTCTTAAGCCTTTCGCCGGTTTCGCTATCGTCTTCTTCTAAAAACTTTTTAACTTCAATGGAATCAGTTTGATCCGTTATATTAAAGGTTAGTATTTGGCGGCCAGACCTTAGTTGTTTAATTTCAACATCAAAGACCTTGCCTTCCACCACAACATTTCTTTCTTCCTCAGTAATATCTTGCAGGGGTTTGGCAGCCCCTTTAATGGGTTTTCCCACGATAATGTTTTCATTTAGGTTACTCTTGGTACCAGTATTTTTCTTTTCCTTTGGTGCAGTGACTCTTTCCTCCGCCATTTTATTCCAGAGCATTTTTTCGATTTCATCTTGGCACTGGTTCCAGTCCGGGTTGTTATCTTGATTCTGACTTAGCTGAAAACGCACATTATATTGCAGGCCAAAGGTATTTTTTATGCAGGACTCAATAAATAAATCACAATCCCTACCCCGTAAAAGTTCTAAACTCATTTCATCTGGTAAAGTAATCTCCAGGCAATGTTCTTTGCACTGCCAATTGGTGTTGTGCAACCAGCCGCGTACCACGGGAAATTTTTTTACCAATTCTTCTCTAAGATATTCAATATCAAATTCCTGGGCAGTTGCTTTAGTTAAGGGGCAATGATAATCAACCTCTAATAAAACTGGCCCTGGTGTAAGGGAAGCCAGGGCCGATTTTAGCGTCATTTTGTCATTGTTTGATAACTTTTGGTGTAGCTTTAATTTTAACTTCCACTGCTTTTTAGAAACATTAACAGCTACACTGACAACTTGAGTATGTTTGATTACTTCTAAGATACTATCATCTACCCTACGGATATCCAGTACATCCATCAGTGAAACTGCCACTGAAACCCCTCCAATTCCTTGTGTTTCCACGTAGACGCCTAAGATCATTGGTTACAAATCACTAACAAAGCCCAGCGGCCATGAGCCATGGGCCATGAGCTAAAGACCTTCAAGAAAAACATGCATAAAAAACCCAAGGCCCATGGCTCATGGCCCTTTCCAAGCTATTAAAGCTGACGGCTGATGGCTATTTCCTTACCAACTCTTCCAATACATCAACCGCAGCCTCCGCAGACCGAGGACGGCCAACTGCTCTGGCTGCCTCTGACATGAATTTTTGCAGCGAATGGTTGCTTAAAAATTCATTTACCTGATAAATCAAATCCCTGTGTCCCCTAACCAAGCGGGCTGCCCCTACCTGTTCCAGAAATTCTGCATTGCGTTCTTCCTGACCTGGTATGGGATCGGTAATAAACATGGGGAGACCACTGGCCATTGCTTCCGCTGAGGTTAGTCCCCCTGCTTTGCCGATCATTAAATCACAGGCCACCATTAACTCTTCGATGTTGTTAATATAGCCATGCACCTCTAGCCTCTTGGTTAAGGTAGGCTGTATTTTTCGTAATTTATTGCGTAAGGATTCATTGCGGCCACAAACCACAATCATTTGACAAGGTAATCCCGAACTAGCCAATTCCTTAACAATTTCAGCCAGAGGACCCATGCCTAAACCCCCACCCATGATTAAAACAGCCGGCAAGTCCGGCTCCAAATTCCATTGTTGGCGCAACAAACCCTTATTTCTAGCCACAGCGAATTTGGGATCAATGGGAATTCCCGTGGCCTTCACTTTATTGTTTTTTATTCCTTGTGCCGCAAAGTCATTGATCAACGGTTCGGCTGCCACTAAATAGCAGTCCACCGCATCGAATAGCCAGAAAGAATGAACCGTAAAATCAGTAATGGCGGCAACAATCGGTACATTACATTTTCCTTGTCCTTTTAAATGCGTTAAGATTCCTAATGGAAAGGGATGGGTACAGAGAATCGTCTGTGGCTGCATCTTCTCGATAAAGTCTACTAGCTTTGGAGCAGCCAGACGATTCATAATCCGATTAAACTCATTTTTTGCAAATCCAGAAAAGGGTTTTTCCCTCTCTGCCTGTTTGTATAAATAGCCATAAATTACCGGAGACATCTTTATAATTTCCATGTAGGTTCCCAGTACTACTTTTTCCAGCAGAGGGCTGGCATATCGAAAGGTATCAAGAATAACCACTTCGGCCTGGGAATTTCTACTCAAGATTTCTTCTTTAATCGCGGCAGCGGCCCTCATGTGACCTTCGCCGGCCGAAACAGACAATAGGAGAACTTTTTCTAACATACCTCGACACCTATAAAGTTGGTAACAGACCTAAAATCTTCGTTACCACATCCTTAACAGGGATTATTTCCGTTACACCTGAACGGCGTTGGCGTATTTCTACCAGTCCTTCCACAGCTTGTTTACCAACGACAATTCTTAAGGGATAACCGATGAGATCAGCATCTTTAAATTTCACACCGGGACGCTCAGCACGATCATCCAGTACGGTTTCCACACCGGCTTGATTTAAAGTATGATACAGTTCTTCCGCCACTTTCATTTGACTTTCATCTTTGGTTGCTACTGGAACAACAATGGCCTGGAAAGGCGCAATATTAGCCGGCCAAATAATACCGTTCTGATCATAATTTTGTTCGATGGCGGCAGCCATGGTTCTACTCACCCCAATGCCATAGCAGCCCATAACAATGGGACGTTCCTTACCATTTTCATCCAAGAAGGTTGCCCCCAGGATTTCACTGTACTTCGTACCCAATTTAAAGATTTGCCCTACTTCAATACCACGGGCTTCCAGTAGGTGAGCACCGCATTTGGGACAGGGTTCCCCGACCTTAACCAGACGGATATCTTCAACAATTTCCGGCTTAAAATCCCTTTGAGGATTTACATTGATAAAGTGTGCATCCTGCTTATTGGCCCCTGCAATGGCATTGGTCATGGCCATGACATCCAAATCAGCCACAATGCGAATATTCTTAAGCTGCACAGGACCCACATAACCCACAGGCGCACCTGTCACTTGCTCAACCGTTTTTTCATCGGCCAGTTCCAGCGTAAGGGCACCCAGAATATTTAATAGCTTCACTTCATTAACGTCTCGATCGCCCCGCACCAGTGCCGCCACCACTTCTTGATTCGTTTTATAAAACATGGTTTTGATGACTTGCGTTGGTTCAATACCCAGAAAGGCTGCAACTTCTTCAGCGGATCTTTGACCAGGTGTGCTCATTTCCTGCAAGGGCAGCTTCGGAATAGAGGGGTCTGGTCCAGTAGTTGGCTGTGTGGTGGCCTTTTCTACATTGGCCGCATAATCACAGGCCGAACAATACAAAATAGCTGCTTCCCCTGACTCTGCTAACACCATAAACTCATGGGTGCTGCTGCCGCCAATGGCACCGGAATCGGCCTCCACAGGGCGAAACTGTACGCCACAACGGGAAAAGATATGGATGTAAGCCTCGTGCATTTTCTGATAGCTAACCTCAAGTCCGGCTTCATCCCGATCAAAGGAATAAAGGTCCTTCATGATAAACTCTCTGCCTCGCATCAAACCAAACCTGGGTCTGCGCTCATCTCTAAATTTGCTTTGAATTTGATAAAGCAATAAAGGCATTTGTTTATAGGAACGAACGTCCCCCCGGACCAGCGTGGTGATTACCTCTTCATGGGTGGGTCCCAGGCAAAAGTCACGCTGATGTCGATCTTTAAGGCGGAATAATTCCGGCCCATACACATGCCAGCGTCCGGAATCTAACCATAGCTCGGCTGGTTGAATGATGGGCATTAATAATTCCTGGCCACCCTGTTTATCCATTTCCTCCCTAACTATCTGCATAATTTTCTTCAGCACCCTTTGGGCTAAGGGTAAATATGTATAAACACCGGAGGCTGTTTTTCTAATAAACCCAGCCCTCAGTAAGAGCTGATGGCTCACTACCTCAGCCTCTGCAGGAACTTCTCTTAAAGTTGGTACTAACATTTGACTAACTCGCATGTTTTGATCCTCCTGATACATCTAAATTAGAAAAATGGCCCTAGGTCGTGGACATTTAAGCAATCCGTATATCATTCTTTGCCGGTGCTGTTACGATCATCCTTAAATTCTTATACTCTCTGATCGTATAAAATCGTGCCGTAGGTTTTTAGATTTTTTCTATTTCTTTGAGAAGTTCTTCTAATAGCTTGTCTTCGGGAACCTGTCGGATAATTTCTCCCTTACGAAAAATCAAGCCCACTCCTTTGCCACCGGCTATGCCCACATCTGCTTCCCTGGCCTCACCGGGACCATTGACTGCACAACCCATGACAGCAACCTTGATGGGCTTGTCCACCGCAGCCAGTCTGGCTTCCACTTGTTCAGCTAAGTGAATTAAATTTATTTCTGTTCTGCCGCAGGTGGGGCAGGAAATCAATGCAACGCCCCTTTGGCGCAGTTCGAGAGCCTTCAAAATCTCCCACGCTACACTTACTTCATGTTTCGGATGACCCGTCAGGGACACCCTTATGGTATCACCGATTCCTTCTGCCAGCAGGGCACCAATACCAACGGCTGATTTGATGGTACCGCTTTTGACCGTGCCGGACTCTGTTACACCGATGTGCATTGGATAATCCACTACAGCAGAAAGCTTACGATAGGCTGCCAACATCAGGGGAATATTGGAGGCCTTTAAGGATATTTTGATCTCTTGATAGTTCAATTCCTCCAACAACCGAATGTGGTTTAAAGCACTTTCCACCATGGCCTCGGCGGTTACCCCACCATACTTTTTTAGCAGTTCCTTTTCTAAGGAACCAGCGTTAACGCCAATACGAATGGGGACCTGCCTCTCCCTGGCGGCAGCCACAACTTGTTTTACCTTTTCTTTGCCGCCAATATTGCCGGGGTTAATTCTCAAACCGGCAATGCCGGCCTCTAATGCTGCCAAGGCCAGGCGGTAATCAAAATGAATATCCGCGATCAAGGGCGGCTCGCTGCCAGCTATAATCTTTGGCAAAGCCTCTGCCGCTGCTTTATCCGGTACAGCTAGCCGAACCACTTCACAGCCCGCTTGAGCCAGTTCTTCGATCTGGCCAAGGGTGGCTGCCGCATCTCTGGTATCTGTATTGGTCATGGACTGTACCACCACAGGGGCTCCCCCACCGATTTGTACATTGCCGACCATGACAGGGCGTGTTTTTTTAAACTGCATCATAAACCTCCACTAACGATTGCCAAATAGCAGGGAAACAATATCGTTATAGGTAATTACCACCATCAGCAGCAATAAAAGACCAAAGCCTATAAGATGGATAAAACTCTCCTTGTTAGGTTCCACTGGTCTGCCAGTAACTTTTTCCCAAAGCAGGAATAATACCCGGCTGCCATCTAAGGCAGGTATCGGTAGCAGATTAAAAAGACCCAGGTTAATACTTAAGAAGGCTGCCAATTGCATGAGTTGGTAAATACCAAAGGCCGCGGCCTTGCTAATCTCGTTGACAACTCGTACCGGTCCGCCCAGATCCACAGGGGCCTGTTGGGTAAACATCTGGCCAATAAAGGAAAGTATTAAGCCGGATATTTGCACAGTAAAAGTTGTGCCCGCTGCCAGGGCAGCCAGGGGGTTGAGTTTTTTTATCTGTGGTTCCGTTGGTTTAATCCCAATCTTGTATTGTCCCGCTTCATCCTTGATTGTTGTGACGTTCAGTTTTACCTGCCCCGTACCTCGCTGAATTGTTAAATCAAGCGGTTGGCCGGGATATTTATTGGTTTCCGCAACCAGTTCGTTCCAATCTTCTACAGATGTATTGTTTACGGCAACAATGCGGTCACCGGCTCTAAGGCCTGCTTTTTCAGCAGGAAAACCTTTAATAACTTCTCCCACTTCGGTTGTGGCATAGGGCATACCCTGAAACATAAAGATAAAAGCAAATAAAACGATGGCCAAAACAAAATTCATGAGGGGTCCCGCGACAATAACAGAAGCCCTTTGCATTGCTGTTTTATAGTTAAAGGTACGATTAATGGGTATCCCATTATCTTCTTCTTCGTTGGGATCCATGCCAGCCATGCGAACAAAACCGCCCAAGGGCAAAAGCCTAAGATTATAAATGGTTTCGCCTCGTTTATAGCCAAATACCTTGGGTCCAAAACCCAGGCTGAATTCATGGACCATAATCCCTACTTTTTTAGCAACAAGGAAATGGCCTAATTCGTGGATAAAAATTAACAAACCAAAAACTACAACCGAAGCGATAAATGTTTGCATATTTTCACCTCAAAAAAATCTAAATAAATTTTCTTGCCTCTTGACGGGCCCACCGATCAATCTCTAAAATCTCTTCCAATTCAGGCGAGCCTAGGAATTGATGGTTGTTTAAGGTATTTTCAACAATAGCAGGTATTTGCACAAACTTAATCCGTCCGGCCAAGAATGCCTGCACAGCAACTTCGTTGGCAGCATTTAACACCACCGGGGCAGTCCCCCCCTGTTTTCCAGCAGCGTAAGCCAGAGCCAAAGCAGGGAATTTAGAGGTGTCTGGTGCTTCAAAGGTTAAGCCACTAAGCTCGGTTAAGTTTAGTTTAGGAAAATGATTAAACCAACGATCTGGATAACTGAGGGCATATTGGATAGGAATTCTCATATCGGGCATACCCAAATGAGCAATAATGGAACCATCGCCAAACTCCACCATGGAATGAATGATGCTCTGGGGATGAACAACTACATTAATGTCGTCGTAGTCAACGTTAAAAAGCCACTTAGCCTCGATGACTTCCAATCCTTTATTCATTAAAGTAGCGGAATCAATGGTAATCTTTTGTCCCATGGACCAATTAGGATGTCGCAAAGCCATCTCAGGTGTGACCTGTTCAAGTTCCTGCCTGTTTAAAAGTCGAAATGGCCCCCCGGAAGCGGTTAACTGAATTTTTCTGAGGGCTGCTTTCTTTTCCCCATTTAAACATTGCCAAATTGCTGAGTGTTCACTATCCACTGGCAATATCTGAACTTCATTTACCGCTGCCAATTTGCTGACATATTGCCCAGCCGCAACCAATGTCTCTTTATTGGCCAAAGCTATTTGCTTTTTTGCCTTGATGGCAGAGCAGGTAGGTATTAGCCCCATGGCGCCACTGAGGGCAGTAACAACTACGGCTGCCTCTGGGCATGTAGCAGCCGCTATCAACCCATCTAAGCCATAGAATATTTCCGGGGTTACTTTATCTTTGTTCAATTTCTCTTTTAGCCACATAGCGTCCTCTTCTAACTGCAGTGAAACCAAAAGAGGTTTGTGTTTTAAACATTGTTCTAAGAGTTTTTCACGGTTTCTACCAGCAGCTAAAGCTACAACCTGTAAAACATCCGGAAATTGATCCACAACCTCCAGTGTCTGTCTGCCAATAGAGCCTGTACTCCCTAGAATAGATATATATTTCATTCATAACCTCCCATGACCTAACAGCCACAAACTACGGATAAAAAAATGTCAAGCTCGTCTTTACTGTTATTTGTAAGGCACGGTCTTGATCGTTCCCTATAAAGCAACGCTAGCAAACAACGGAACGGTCAAGACCGTTCCCTACACCGAAACACACCGTTCTAAAAAGTATTATCTCCTATCCCGAAAAAATCTTTGTCATCCTGAGCAATAGCAAAGGATCTTTTTTATCATTAAATGGCTACAGTTAATTTTATTTCACTTTTGGGGTTTGAATTCCTGCTTTTACCACTGCTTGAATCGCAATTAACAGAATCGGTCCAACGATCATTCCCACAAACCCCAACAGCTTAAAGCCAACAAACAAAGCTATCAGAGTGGCTAGGGGATGTAAACCAAGGTTATTGGCAACCACCTTGGCCTCTAATAATTGTCTTGCCACCAGGATGAGACCATACAATATTAATAATTTTATACCAAAGACCATCTTACCCGAAACCATTGACCAGATTACCCAAGGAAGGATAACCGTGCCAGGTCCTAGTACGGGAATTATATCAAAAAAACCAATTACAAGACCCATTGTCAAAGCGTATTCTGCTCCAATGATATATAAGCCCACTATGCTAATAAAGGTACTGATGCTAACCAATATCCCCTGGGCCTTTATATAGGAGATAAAAGCATTAAAAACTTCACTGACTATATATAAACTTCTTTGGCCATAGGGTGCAGGAATTAATTTGACCCATTGCACGGCCAAGGTTCTTTTGTCTTTACTAATAAAATAAGTTGCCAATAAACTAACAATAATAAAGGTAATAAAAAGTGGGACAGCAGAAAATGTGCTATATAAGGAGTCAAGGGTGACTCCTAAAAGATTCTGCAAGTTCTCAGCAATTGTCCCAAAGGATGATTGTATATATTGGGTAATCGTAGGAGGTAACTCCCCATATAACTGCTGCAATCTAGGTAAAGAATTTTCTACCCAATATTGAATCTCCTGGATAAAAAATGGAATATTTTTTGATAAGTTTATTAGTTCCGTGATTAATCTTATGATCAATAGCGAAAGGATTGTACCAAAAAGTGCAAACAGCATTAGCATCGAAAATGCAACTGCTGGCCCTCTGGACAGACGCACTCTATGCTGCAAAATTTCTATCATCGGTTCCAGTAAAAAACTAATAAATATGGCTAAAATAAAGGGGATAATCAAAGGAACAATAAACGAGAGTCCTTTGATAAAATACACCGATAAGTTGTCAATAACAAAGAAAGCTACTAAAAGAAGTAGACCGGCCAAAACGATATTCAGGGCGGTCTTTAGCCAATCAGGAAACATGTGTCACCTCAATCATAATATAATCAAATTATAAACAATTTAACTCCGTAGTATACCAAAGGGGCTGTTAACAATAGGCTATCAAAACGGTCTAAAAAACCTCCATGACCCGGAATGATCTGCCCCGAATCCTTAATTCCTGCCTGCCTTTTTAGTGCAGACTCCACTAGATCACCCAATAAAGCAGTTATACCAATGAATACCCCAAGGGTAATCAGTGAAATAACCGATACGGACGGAATATAATTGACAAATATGCAGGCAATGATTACGGAGCCAATTATACCCCCCAAGGCCCCTTCCACCGTCTTTTTGGGACTCAAAAGGGGTGCTAATTTATGTCTGCCCAGGGCCCTGCCCACGAAATAAGCAAAGGTATCACTGGCCCAGGTGGTCATTAATAACAAAAGAACCCAGAGAAAACCATTTTCTAATTCCCGGGTCAAATAAAAGAAAATAAAATTTCCTAAATACAAAACCGCAGTTAAGTTACCAAAAACATCCAAGGGGCTTGTTCGAGGATATAATAAGGCCATCATTAGTAAATTGAATATTACCAAAAAGACATAGGTCAGGCCAATATATTCATCTTTATATAAGTATGCACTGGTAAAAATAATTAAACCAGCAATTTGGATCAGCCATTTTTCTGGATTAAGTTTTAGCCCTTTTAAAATAACCGACATTTCCAAACCGGCAAAGACATAAACACCGAGGGAAAGTAACCACAATGCCCAATGACCATACCAGGCTGCTAAGATAATAATCGGTATTCCTATGACTGCGCTCATCACTCGCAGGTGCAACAATTCGTCCACCAACCTACTTTTTGATTAGTCCACCGAATCTTCGTTCCCTTTGTTGAAAACCAACGATTGCCTCTAATAAATGCTGGCGCTGAAAATCAGGCCACATCACGTCTGATAACCAAAACTCGGTATAAGCCAGTTGCCAAAGAAGAAAATTACTAATTCTGCAGTCACCAGAGGGACGTATGAGCAGTTCTGGATCAGGCATGCCGGCAGTATAAAGACTTTGGCCTATTAATACGTCGTTTATTTCTTCACATTTAATTTCGCCCTTGTTTACCCTATTGACGATTTTTACAACTGCATCGGTAATTTCTCTACGTCCACCATAGTTTAGGGCCAGGTTTAAAGTCAATCCCGTATTATTGCCGGTTTTATGAAAGGCTCTAGCTAAAGCTTGCTGGGCCTGCGGAGGCAATTCGTCCAGGCAACCAATGGCGTTGATCCTTACATTATTGTTATGTAGTTCTTCAATTTCTTTTTCCAGGTATTCTACCAGTAAGTCCATGAGAAAGGAGACCTCATCCTGGGGCCGTTTCCAATTCTCAGTGGAAAAGGCATAGCAGGTTAAGTACTGAACGCCTAATTCTGAACAAAGCTTAACAACATTACGTAAAGTTTCAGCACCTGCTCGATGCCCTAAGGATCTAGGCATACCTCTTCGCCTGGCCCAACGACCGTTACCATCCATTATTATGGCAATATGTTTAGGAATACGATTTCTGTCTACGGATTGAAGGAGCATATTTTCATCGGCCACTTCTTTTCTGTTAAACAAGTTGGTAATCCTTCGCAACATACTTACAGCCTCCAATAAACAACCCCCTCCGGCTATGAAGGGGGTTTATGAAAATTACTCTTCAATAATGGCTCCGGTAGGGCAAATGTCCAAGCATGTACCACAATCCTCACAGGCCATGGTAATTCTAAAAATTTCCCCTTCCTCAATGGCATTGTGCGGACAGGAATCCAAGCAGGTTCCACAAGCCATACACTCATCGGTGATTTTATAGGCCATCGTGTATACCTCCCTTCTCCTCACATACCACTGTTAACACCACGTGTTTGGTGTCTTTAACTTCTGTTTTAACCACACGTTTACACCCATCAGGAAAATTTCTAGTCGGTTTGGTGATAACAACCGTTGCCATATACCCAGCTTCTCTAAGAAGGGGTAGTGCTTTGCTTAACTTATAACCCAGTATATCCGGCAGCATACTAAACTTGCATAATCTCCTGCTCTTTGGCTTTTACTGTTTCATCTATTTCTTTAACATATTTGTCTGTTAGTTTTTGCAAATCATCCTGCCCTCTTTTTACTTCATCTTCAGGAGCACCATTTTTTTGTTTTGCCTTGAGGGATTCATTGGCATCCCGACGAATATTACGAACAGCTACGCGCCCCTCTTCCGCTTTTTTCTTGATAATCTTAACCAACTCTTTACGACGTTCCTGGGTTAGCTGAGGTACTGCCAAGCGAATTACTGTTCCATCGCTGGAAGGTGTGATGCCAATATCTGATTTCATAAGGGCTTTTTCAATTTCAGGAATAGCGCTTTTATCCCAAGGCTGAATAACAAGCATGCGTGCTTCTGGAACTGAAATATTTGCAAGCTGGTTTATCGGGGTAGGAGTTCCATAATATGACACAGAAATCTTATCCAACAGAGAAGGGGTTGCCCGACCTGCACGCAATGAACCGAATTCCTTACGTACAACATCTACACTCTTCTTCATATTACCTTCCGCAGAAGAGATAATTTCCTTAACCATTTATTTACCCCCCAACAAAAGTACCTATCCGTTCTCCTAGAACTGCCTTCTTAATGTTTTCCTTGGCATTTAAGTCAAAAACCAACAGCGGGATTTTATTATCCATGCAAAGTGATACGGCTGTTGAATCCATTACCTGTAAGCCACGGTTGAGAACCTCAATATAGGTTAGCTCGTCAAACTTCTTAGCATCAGGATGTTTTAAAGGATCCGCCTCATAAACCCCATCCACTTGTTTAGCCATCAAAATAATTTCTGCTTCAATTTCTGCGGCACGTAAGGCAGCGGTGGTATCCGTTGAAAAATAGGGGTTACCCGTTCCCGCAGCAAAGATGACCACTCTACCCTTTTCCATATGCCGGATGGCCCGACGGCGAATGTAAGTTTCCGCCACTGTTCTCATTTCAAAGGAGGTTTGCACACGAGTGTCAACCCCTATCTTTTCCAAAGCATCTTGCAAGGCCAGTGAATTGATGACTGTGGCTAACATACCCATATAATCAGCCGTTGCCCGATCCATACCCTTCGTGCTGCCAGAAATTCCTCGCCAAATATTGCCGCCGCCAACTACAATAGCCAGTTGCACTCTATATTCACTTACATCCTTTATCTGGCTGGCTATTGAGTGAACAACCTCGGGGTCAATACCGTATCCCTTTTGTCCGGCTAACGCTTCACCACTTAGCTTAAGGATGACCCGCCTAAACTTGGGAGTTACCATTAAGGGTGTCCTCCAGTCTGGTAGTTCTGTTATTCTACAATACTTATAAAAATCCTTTAATCAATTTAGAAAATGAGAAATTATGCCTTAATTTGTGCAGCAACCTCAGCCGCAAAATCATCTTGGCGTTTTTCTAAACCTTCTCCCACTTCATAACGACTAAAGCGACGAACGTCAATTTTTTCACCGATCTTGGATACAACCTCATTAATTACATGCTGCACGGTTTTATCAGAATCTTTAATAAAGGGCTGTTCAAGCAAACATACTTCTTTAAAGTATTTTTCGATACGCCCTTCAACCATTTTCTCAACAATTTTTTCTGGTTTACCTTCATTTAATGCCTGGGCTTTTAAAATTTCTTTTTCTTTTTCAATCTTTTCGGAAGAAACTTCTTCACGACGAACATACTCTGGCTTAGCAGCAGCGATTTGCATAGCAATATCTCTGGCTAAGTTGCGAAAATCTTCGTTTTTGGCAACAAAGTCTGTTTCACAGTTGATTTCCACTAAAACACCAATACGTCCGCCACCATGTATGTAAGCTTCAATCATACCTTCTGCTGCGATTCTGCCAGCCTTCTTAGCAGCAGCGGCAAGTCCCTTTTCCCGCAAAAATTCAATGGCCTTTTCCATATCTCCAGCCACTTCAGTTAAGGCTTTTTTACAGTCCATCATACCAGCGCCGGTACGCTCTCTTAACTCTTTAACCATGCTTGCAGAAATCTCTGCCATGATCAAAATCCCCCTTTTTTAACCCACTAGGTAATCTTGTGGTATTATAACCATATCTTTTCTCTGACAAACATTGGCATGATTTTGCCTTGGTTGTTCTTATATTTTCATCAAATTAATGATTTATACATTTTAATAAAGTATAAAAAAAGGTAGAGGACTCCCGTACTAGCAAGACGCCCTCTACCTAACATACTATTCTGCGACTTGTTCGCCCTGCTTGCCTTCCAAAACTGCATCGGCAATCTTACCGGTAAGCAGTTTTACTGCCCGAATAGCGTCATCGTTACCGGGAATTACGTAATCTACTTCGTCAGGATCGCAGTTTGTATCAACAATGGCTACAATGGGAATGCCAAGTTTACGAGCCTCAGCCACTGCAATGCGCTCCTTCCGGGGATCAATTACGAAAAGTGCCCCAGGCAGGCGACGCATGTTTTTGATTCCACCAAGGAATTTATCCAGTTTCTCTTTTTCATGCAGAAGTTGAGAAACTTCTTTTTTGGGCAGAACCTCAAAGGTTCCATCCTCTTCCATGCGCTCAAGTTCATGTAATCGATCAATACGATTACGTATGGTTTGGAAGTTTGTTAACATACCACCCAACCAACGCTGATTTACAAAGAACATTTCGCAACGTTCGGCTTCTTCTTTAACAGCTTCCTGGGCTTGCTTTTTAGTACCTACAAACAGTAAAGTACCAGCATCCGCAGCCAGTTGTTTAACAAAATCGTAGCATTCTTCCACTTTCTTAACGGTTTTCTGCAGATCAATAATGTAAATACCGTTACGATCAGTGAAGATATAAGGTGCCATCTTGGGGTTCCAGCGACGGGTCTGGTGTCCAAAATGAACGCCTGCTTCCAGTAGTTGTTTCATGGAGATAACTGCCATAGCTAGTTACACCTCCTCCCTCAATTGTTTTTAATCCTCCGTTATCCTCATCTCCGGCAAGACCTTCATCAAGGCAACCTTGCACAAATCAGATAACGTGTGTACTCAACACCAAGGGATATTTTAGCATAATGCGACAACCAACGCAAGAGAAAAGCCACAGTTTTTTATACTGTGGCTTGTTTGTTTAATGACGAATCCCTAGTTATGCTTTAATCTTTGCAATTCCTCTATTAAACGATCATTCAACACCCGAATATAGGTTCCCTTCATACCCAGGGATTTTGACTCTATTACACCGGCACTTTCAAATTTACGTAGGGCGTTGACGATAACGGATCGAGTGATACCCACTCTGTCAGCAATTTTACTGGCCACCAAAACCCCTTCGTCACCTTCTAATTGCTCAAAGATATGCTGTACTGCATCCAGTTCGGAGTAAGAAAGTGTGCCCAGGGCAATTTGTACCGCTGCTTTTTTCCTTGCTTCTTCTTCCATTCTGCCGGCTCTGGCCCGCAGAACCTCCATGGCAACAACCGTGGCACCATATTCAGCAAGAATTAAATCTTCATCAGTGAAATTTTTGTCAAACTTAGCCAGCACAAGAGTTCCTAGACGGGAACCAGCCCCGACAATGGGAACTACCGTGGTTACTTTGTTTTGGCCTTTGCATTTTTCTTCTTGGAAGAATACACAAGCATCATAGGTTTGGCAGAAGTTAGCATGGGTTTCATTGATAGCAAGTAATCCCTCATTGTATTCCTCAGGAAAACGTTTAGAGCCTTCAACAATATCCTTCATGATATCACAGGCAAATTGGGGCATAAATTTATGACCCAGTGCTCTGCCACGACGGTCAATGATATAACAGTTTGCCTCAATGTTTTCAGAAAGCACCTCTGCTATTTCACCAAAATCCACGGGGTAACCAGCAGATTTTTGTAATAATTTATTGATTGTTCTTGTTCTTTCTAATAAAGTTCTCATTCTGTCACTCTCCCTAAATTTTAAAGAATATAACGACTAAGATCACGATTTGTTACAATGTCTTTTAGCTTCTCACGAACATATTCACTGTCTATAGTGAGTGACTGCCCTTTTAGTTCCGGAGCCTCAAAGGAAATATCCTCCAGAAGTTTTTCTAAAATGGTGTGCAGCCGCCTTGCGCCTATGTTTTCGTTTTGTTCATTTACAGTATAAGCAATATCCGCAATTTCTTCAAGTGAATTTTTTGAAAATTCAATTTTAAGCTCTTCAGTTGCTAAGAGTTCTGTATATTGCTTTATTAAAGAGTTTTGCGGTTCAGTTAAAATCTGCACAAAATTATTGCGGCTTAAACTCTCCAACTCTACTCTGATTGGAAAACGTCCCTGTAATTCTGGGATCAAGTCAGATGGTTTTGTGACATGAAAGGCACCGGCAGCTATAAATAGGATATGATCTGTTTTTACCGGGCCATATTTGGTCATAACGGTGGAGCCTTCAACAATTGGCAGAATATCCCTTTGTACGCCACCCCTTGATACATCTGCCCCACCGGAAATTCCTTCCTTTGTGGCAATTTTATCAATCTCATCCAAAAATATAATCCCATTATCCTCAGCCCGCTTGACAGCTTGTGTGGTTAGCTCCTCCATGTCAATTAATTTCTGGGCTTCCTGTTGGGTTAATATTTTACGGGCTTCCCGTACAGTAACTTTACGCTTGCGTTTTTTTCTGGGAAAGATACTGCCCAGAACATCCTGCATGTTGACGCCCATCTCTTCCACACCGCTATTTGTAAAAACCTCAAGCATGGGCGTGCTTTGATCTTCTACTTCAATTTCCAAATACTCATTTTCCAGCTCGCCCCGGGACATTTTCTCCTTTAGCGTTTCCCTTTCAAACCGAATTCTGCTATGCTGCTGTTCCCAGGACTTATCCTCTGGTTTATCTTCCTGCACACCGCCAAAAAGCATTTCAAAAGGGTTTTTGGTTTGTGCCGGCCGATTAGGGTAAGGAGCCAAAAGTTCAATTATTTTTTCTTCAGCCAATCCTTTGGCCCGTTCTTCTACTTTTTCCATTCTTTCCTGCTTAATCATGCGAATGGACGTTTCGACCAAATCCCTGATCATGGATTCTACGTCCCGTCCCACATAGCCAACTTCTGTAAATTTGGTTGCCTCAATCTTAACAAAGGGTGCTTTGACTAACTTTGCTAATCGACGGGCTATTTCGGTTTTACCTACCCCTGTTGGGCCAATCATCAAAATGTTCTTCGGTACAACCTCATCAATCAATTCTTCTGATAATTTACTGCGGCGATACCTGTTTCGTAAAGCCACTGCCACTGCTTTTTTGGCGTTCTCTTGACCTACAATATATTTATCAAGCTCTGCCACTATCTCCCTAGGTGTCAGGGCTGCCATTGGCTTCACTCCTTTAATACCCTTATTTTAAATTTCCTCCACAGTGATATTTTTATTAGTATAAACACAAATATCTGCGGCTAAGCTTAATGCCTCATAAGCAATTTCCCTGGGTGAAAGATTTGTATGTTTTGTCAAGGCCCTGGCGGCAGCCAAAGCATAGGGACCCCCAGAGCCGATGGCTGTGACGCCTTCATCCGGTTCTATGACCTCGCCATTGCCTGACAAAACCAATAGATTTTCCTGGTTGGCTACAATCAGCATCGCCTCCAGGGATCGCAAGTATTTGTCTGTACGCCAGGCCTTGGCCAATTCAACCGCCGCTCTCATTAAATTACCATGATATTCTTCCAGCTTACCTTCAAATTTTTCAAACAGCGTAAAGGCATCTGCCACTGATCCAGCAAAGCCGGCTAAAACTTGACCATTATGAAGCCGTCTTACCTTTTTGGCAGTATGTTTCATGATGGTATTTTGCCCAAAAGTAACTTGACCATCGCCGGCTATGGCAACCTTTGCACCCTTTTTTACCGCTACAATGGTAGTTGCATGGAACATAAGCATCACTTCCTCGTTATCAGTCTAAGCCCTAGGGTGACTCATTTTATAAACCTTTTTCAATTTCTGTCTGGTTACATGGGTATAAATCTGGGTTGATGACAAAGAAACATGACCTAGTAATTCCTGAACAGTACGTAAATCTGCCCCATTATCCAGCAAATGAGTAGCAAAGGAATGACGAATTTTGTGGGGGCTCACTTTTAATTTTATTTTCTCCTGCTGGCAATATTTATCAATGATTTTACGTATGCTCCTATCACTTAAGCGGGAACCTTGGTAGTTAAGAAAAACCGCTTGACAGTTCTTCTTGACCAGCGACCCCCGTACAGTTTTCAAATATTCTTCTATAGCTGCCATGGATCGATCATGAATTGGTACGATCCGTTCCTTGGCTCCTTTTCCCAGGACCCTGATATATCCCCTGATCAGGTCAAGCTGGTCAAGATCTAAGGCCACCAGTTCTGATACACGTATGCCACTGGCATAGAGTAATTCTAAGATTGCCCTATCCCTAATTCCCAGTGGCGAATGATCCGGTGCCTCAACCAATTTTTCAGTTTCTTCCTGATACAAAAATATGGGTAGTTTTTTTTCTTTCTTAGGATTGGCAACCCTAAGCATCGGATTGCTTACAAGCAACCTGTCATTTGCTAAAAACCGAAAAAATGCCCGCCATGAGGCAAGTTTTCTTGCCACGGTTGCCCTACTTAATTCTTTTTGTTTCAGATATGCTAAAAATCCTCTTATTAAGGAACCATTAATTAACGAAGGATCCATCCTTTCGATGGGTTTTTTTAGTACCAGCGAAAAATAGTCTAAACCATCAAATATATCCTTTTGGTAGGCATCGATGGTATGAATGGAAAAATTCTTCTGGAACTTCAGATAATCAATGAAATTATCAAGCAAGTTATACATTTTTTCTTACCCATATTATTTCGGTGTCGAATTTTGCAATATAATAAAATATATCACAAGACTTTTTAAAATTGCAACTACCTTTTGACAATTTGAATTCAAATTGTCATCCCTTTTGGAAATTTTAAACTCTTTCTTCTTCTAACCATTCCGCAAGCGTTTTTAGGGCCCTTTGGGCCTGAGCTTGACCTCTTTCCCTTTTTCCTTTAATGCGAACCGGGAGTTCCGGGAAAAGTCCAAAGGTAATATTCATGGGTTGAAAATTTGTCTCAGCGGCAGTGGTTATGTAGTTAATTAAGGCACCATGGGCGGTTTCCTTGGGGAATATTACCAAATTCTTTTGTTCTATCCGGCGAGCAGCATTTATTCCTGCGATTAGCCCAGCGGATGCCGATTCAACATAACCTTCCACACCTGTTATTTGCCCCGCAAAAAATATTCCCGGGTGGTCTTTCATTTGTAAAGTTGGTTCCAAAAGCGCAGGGGAATTTATATAGGTATTCCTATGCATCACCCCATAGCGAACAAACTCAGCATTTTCCAGACCGGGTATGAGACTAAATACCCTTTTTTGTTCCCCCCATTTTAAATTGGTTTGAAAACCTACCAGGTTAAAGAGCGTTCCATTCGCATTATCCTGCCTTAATTGAATCACTCCGTGGGGTCTTTTGCCGGTTCTTGGGTCCGTTAGCCCCACTGGCTTTAATGGCCCATAGAGAAGTGTATCTTTGCCCCTGGCAGCTAGCACTTCCACCGGCATACAGCCTTCAAAATGAACCTGTTTATCAAACTCCTTCAGGGGTGCCCTTTCTGCATGCATTAGTGCATCATAAAACACATCGTATTCTTCACGACTCATGGGACAATTAAGATAAGCTTCTTCCCCCTTGCCATAGCGTGAAGCCCGAAAAATCTTTGTCATATCAAGGGATTCCAGGGTTACGATGGGTGCTGCGGCATCATAAAAATAAAGATACTGCTGACCCGTAAGCTTTGCAATTTCCTGGAATAAGGCCTCGGAAGTAAGTGGGCCAGAGGCCACGATGGTGATTCCACCCTGAGGTAGTCTGGTAACTTCCTCACGTTGAACCGTTATTAGGCGATGTTCTTCCAAAGCCTTGGTAATATGTTGGGAAAATCCCTCCCGGTCAACTGCCAAAGCACCCCCGGCAGGAACTTTATGGGTATCTGCAGCAGAAATAATTAGGGAGTTAAACTTCCTCATCTCTTCTTTTAATAAGCCCACTGCATTTTCCACAGCCGCCGCCCGGAGAGAGTTACTACATACCAATTCAGAAAAATAGGCTGTGTGATGGGCCGGGGTATACTTCACTGGTCTCATTTCATAAAGATCCACAGGAATGTCCCTCTGGGCCAATTGCCAGGCTGCTTCGGAACCTGCTAAACCAGCTCCAATGATTGTTACCCTATTTGCTGTCATTTTTAGTAAGCCCCCTATTGTATTACTTCGAATGCTCTATTTCTTAGTTTTCTTGGCTGGTTTCTTTTTTTCCCCTGTTGCATCGGCAAGGGCAGTATCTCCTTTGCTGGGACAATGTTCATTGATACAATACAATTTATTTTCCTTGGTCTTAGATTTCTTTTCCACCATCATGCCACTGCAGTGGGGGCATTTCTCTTGGGTAGGCAGATCCCAGGTGACAAATTCACACTCCGGATAACTGCTGCAGCCATAAAATTTTCTTCCTTTTTTACTGCGCCTTAGTACAATTTCACCCTTGCAATTAGGACAACCTACACCGGTTGGTTCCAGTAAAGGTTTGGTATTCCTACACTCAGGAAAACCCGGGCAAGCAAGAAATTTTCCAAAGCGGCCAAGTTTAATAACCATGTTCTTGCCACACTGCTCACATATTTCATCGGAAACTTCATCGGCCACTTGTACTTTACCGATGGCCTCCTCTGCCATCTCCAGTGTTTTGGCAAAGGGATCATAAAAATCCTTTAATACACCATTCCACAGTTGCTCTCCCTCAGCTATTTGGTCAAGCTTTTCCTCCAACTCAGCGGTAAACTCGATGTTGATAATGTCTGGAAAATGTTTTTTCAATAGTTCTACAACAATAACCCCTAATTCTGTGGGATAAAATTGCTTGCTTTCCCTTACCACATAACCACGTCTTTGAATCGTTTCAACAATTGGTGCATAGGTACTGGGGCGTCCGATCCCTTTTTCTTCCAATACCTTGACCAGGGTAGCATCGGTGTACCTTGGTGGCGGTTGTGTAAAGTGTTGTTTTGGGGACAAGGACTTAGCCACTACCTTATCTCCCTTGCTCAGGTCTGGCAGAATTTTTTCTTCTTCCTTACTGCCATCGTCGTTACCCTCTATATAGACCTGCATAAAGCCGGGAAATTTAACAATGGAGCCGTTAGCCCTAAACAAATAATCCCCGGCGGCAATATCCATGGCAGTGGTATCCATAATAGCCGGTGCCATTTGACTGGCTAAGAAGCGTGCCCAGATTAATTTATATAATTTAAACTGATCATTTGTCAGAAATTGTTTCATACTTTCAGGGTTACGATTGACAGATGTGGGCCTGATGGCCTCATGGGCATCCTGGACCTTACCCTTGGCCGAAGTTTGCCTTGGTTGCTTGGGGACATAGGCCGGTCCAAAACGCTCGGTAATAAATTCTTTGGTTTCCTGTACGGCTGTTTCAGATATACGGGTTGAATCGGTACGGATATAGGTAACCAATCCCACTGGGCCTTCCTTCCCCAATTCAATACCTTCATAAAGCTGTTGAGCCACTACCATGGTTTTGCGTGAAGTAAAATTTAGTTTTCTTGAGGCCTCCTGCTGCAGTGAACTGGTTGTAAAAGGTGCTGCGGAGTTACGCTGTTTCTCCTTTTTGACAATGTTGGTAACAAGGTAATCTTGCCCCTTTAGGTCATTTAAGATTTTATCCATTGCTTCTTGGTTCGAAATATCAATCTTTTTATCCTTATATTTATGAAGCTTGGCCTCAAAGGGGGATTTGCCGGATTTTACAAACTTACCTGTCAGGGTCCAATATTCTTCCGGTATAAAAGCTTGAATTTCTTCCTCTCGATCACAGATCAAACGCACTGCCACAGACTGGACTCTGCCTGCGGATAACCCCTTTTTAACCTTACGCCAAAGAAGGGGGCTTAGATTATAACCCACTAACCTGTCCAGTATTCTCCTAGCTTGTTGTGCGTTAACCCTATCTACATCGATGGGACGTGGTTGCTTAACAGCAGCCTGAATTGCATTTTTAGTTATTTCATTAAACTCAATACGACAAGGGCTGTCTTCATCTAACCCCAGAAGTTTCGTTAAATGCCAAGCAATTGCCTCACCCTCGCGATCCGGGTCAGAAGCTAGCAATACTCGATCAACTTTTTTTACAGCCGACCGAAGTTCTTTGATGATATCCCCTTTGCCGCGAATGGTTATATATTTAGGAGAAAAAGCATTTTCCACGTCTACACCAGTCTGACTTTTTGGCAAATCCCTTACATGACCCATGGATGCCTTAACGGTATAGTTTTTTCCTAAATATTTACCAATGCTTTTTGCCTTAGCAGGTGATTCAACAATTACTAATGTTTTACTCAAATTGGTACACCCCATTTACTACTGCTCTCAGATGTAGGGGTTTTACCACCCCTTACTACTTTTACTGTATAAATATTCATATTGCTTTAGAACTCTTTTTGCTATAATCTTGCATCAATATACATTTTTCCTGATAGACATTTAATCAACCCTTTTATTTCCAATAACGTTAATGCCACTGCGACTTCTTTCGGGGATAACATGCTTAAACTTATAATTTTTTCCAGTGTTATCGGCATTTCCGATAACACTGCTAAAATTTTACTTTCATTATCGGTTAAATCAACACTTTTTAATCGATCCTCTGCCTGGTAAGAGGACTTTTGCTTCATGCCCAGCTCATTCAGAATGTCCAATGTATTTATGATTAGGGCTGCTCCCTGCTGGATTAATGTATTCGTACCAATGCTCTTGGCGTTGTTGATATTACCAGGTACCGCCATCACCTCTCTGCCCTGCTCCAAGGCAAAGTCGGCCGTTATTAAGGCCCCGCTTTTTGCCGCAGCTTCTACCACTAAAACAGCATTACTTAAGCCACTGATAATTCGGTTCCGACTGGGAAAGTGCCAGGGCCGAGGTAATGTACCAGGTGGGAATTCTGTAATAATGGCACCCTTTTCTATAATTTGTTGCATGAGTCTGGCATTTTCCCTGGGGTAGACAACATCTGGCCCACAGCCCAGAACAGCAAGGGTAACGCCTTTACCGTTTAGGGCCCCACGATGGGCAGCACTATCGATCCCCCTGGCCAAGCCGCTGACAATCGTAATACCCTCCATTGCCAGTTCACTGGATAATTTTTCAGTTATTACTAAACCATTGGGGGAGGGTTTGCGGGAACCAACCATCGCTAAACAAACATCGTGAATACTTGGTAAATTACCCCTAACGAAAATAGCTAGCGGAGGGTCATGGATACTCTTCAATAAATAAGGGTAGTTATCGTCCTCTATGGTTATTACTTTACCATTCATTTCACCCAGCAATTTTCCCAGTTTATCAAACTTTATCGTATTTCTTCGCTGTACTAGCTTCCTGGCACCTTGGCTGCCCAAAATTTCTTGTAAATCTTTTTCAGAAGCTTGCCAAGCTGTGGCTGGGGAACCAAAATGATTGATAATATCCCAGACTCGGCGACCGCTGCCCGGCAAAAGAATTTGCCAGCCAACCCAGTATAAACGTTTTTCCAAAATCCCCACCCCAGTTATCGGATTTCTACCCCTTTCGGGATAGCAACTGGGTTTTCCTTCCATTAACAAGGTTTTTTATTAACAATTTTATCTTAACCTTCATGCCATCATCATAAACCATTTATGAAAAAACTAGTCCTGTGCCGTGGTCAATAATTAAAAGACTTCGCTGAGAGCGGATGGCTGACAGCTATTTTATACCAACTTTAAAACGTGGGAGATATCCTGGGGGTTTTGACCGAGATCATGATGTAAGTCCCCAAAATATTTCAGGCGCTTTAAAATCGTATGCAAGTTAAAATCACCTGGCAGAAAGCTGAACTTTTCAATTTCCTCCCACATGACGGGTGTGGATACGGGAGCTCCTGGCAGGGGTCGTAAACTGTAAGTCCAGGCCATACTTTTGCCCCTCGTATTTTGTAAGTAATCCACGTAGACCTTTTGGGGATCTCTTTTGGCTACGGTTCTCTCAATGGTAGCCCTTTCCGAAAATGTATCAGCAACAGCCTTGGCTATTAGACCCATGGCCTTGGTCACTTGGCTAAAGGAGAATACAGGCCTTAGTGGAATAAAAATGTGAATTCCCGTAGCTCCGGAGGTTTTAGGGTAGCCTCGAAGTTCTAAATGATCCAAAACCTTTTTTATGACCACTGCCACTTCCAGCACATGCTGAAAGCTTGCTTGTTCCCCGGGGTCTAAATCTAGAATAGCCATATCCGGATATTCAATTTGATTTAATTTTGATAACCAAGCATGTATTTCGATGCAACCCTGGTTTGCCAACCATACCAAGGTGGCAATATCCTCACAGGTAATGTAATTAACCACTTTATCTGAATGTCGAATGGGTATTGTTTTTAGCCATTCAGGGGCATAATCGGGACACTCTTTTTGATAAAAAAAATCTCCCTCAATACCATTCGGATACCTCTTCATAACCAGGGGACGGTCTTTTATGTAAGGGAGTAGGTAGGGCGCAATGTCCGTATAATACTTTATCAAATGAGCTTTGGTCAAGCCCTCCGGCCAGATTAGCTTATCTAAATTTGAAAGTTTTATATTTTTTCCCTCAATTTTCACATCTTGCGCAGCGGCAGTAACCACTTCTTCTCCTCCCTTCCATTTATTTATATTTGCCCTGATTTTATTAGAAGATCTTGGCTCGCGCTAATCCACGCGAGCCTTAATTTTTCTAATAAAATCATCCTTAAAATCTTATTCTATCCGATCGTGAAAAAAATAATAGCCCGGTAGAATTTACCGGGCTACTAAGACTAAGTAAGATAGAAGAAATACAAGTAAATAGTAGAAATGACAATGGATACAAGCATTAACGGAAAGGCTACCTTCATAAAGCCTAGGAAGGTGAATTTTATTCCTTGTTTCTCAGCCATGCCAATAACAACCACGTTGGCAGAAGCTCCAATAATGGTACCATTCCCACCCAGACAGGCACCAAGGGACAGGCACCACCAGAGTGGTTCAAGGTTAGTCATGCCGCCTAAACGTCCCATATCCTGAATTAATGGAATCATGGTTGCCACAAAGGGAATGTTATCCACAAAGGCTGAAGCAATGGCAGACAGCCAAAGGATTAACATACCTGTGGTAAGCAGTTCCCCACCCGTTATTTCTAATGCCTTGGCTGCAATCCATTCAATAATGCCAACTTCCACCAGACCACCAACTAGAATGAACAGTCCGGCAAAGAAGAAAATAACAGGCCATTCCACCGCCTCAAGGGCGTGTTCTGGTTCTTGCCTGGTTATCAATAGCAATAGAGCCGCCCCAGCCAAAGCAATGGTGGCAGATTCTAAGTGTAAAGCCTGGTGCAATAAAAAGCCGCCGATGGTTAAAGCAAGCACAAAAAGCGATTGCTTGAGCAGTTTATGATCTTTAATTTCATCCTTTTCGTTCATGTTCATGATGTTTTGTTTGAGTTCATCACGCACACTAAAGGAATTTCGATAGATTATTTTTAATAAATAAATTGTTACGATCATGATTACGATGACAACTGGAAGCAAATTAACTACAAAATCCATAAAGCCTAAGCCCACAGCAGAACCAATCATGATATTGGGTGGGTCACCAATCAGAGTAGATGTACCGCCAATATTTGAAGACAAAATTTCTGCTAACAGGATTGGCATGGGATTAATCTCCAATGATCTAGCTATGGAGAAGGTAACTGGTACAATCAAAAGCACAGTAGTTACATTGTCCAATAGGGCAGATAAAACGGCAGTAATTAAGGATAAAGCTACCAAAATAGCCAGTGGTTCCCCTTTACTATACTTGGCAGATTTAACTGCTAAATACTCAAACACGCCAGATTGTCTGGTAATTCCCACAATAATCATCATACCAACTAACAAACCAATTGTATTAAAATCAATATGATGAATGGCTTGCTCTTGGTTTAAAATACCAGCAATAATGAAAATCATCGCACCAACCAGTGCGATAATCGTTCTGTGAATCTTTTCTGAGATAATAATGGCGTAGGTTAATAAAAATACTACACTCGCTAAAATGACTTGACTATTTCCTTCCATATACATCCCCTCTTTAAATAAATTTATGATATTATAACTTAATTCTGCCAAATGTTATTATAACTCCGAAGCTATAATCGCGCAATTAAAAATCGTTTTTTGTCACATTGTGTTGAGTTTTAGAATGAAGATCATCAATCCGTCTTAATTTAAGTAAGAAAATGACTGCCATTATTAATATGACAAGTAATAGGCACACTGAAAAGACACAACACCTGTGTTTTTACTTTTTCCGTAAAGTGAATTGCTTTATTTAAAAGAAATTAAGTGGCAGTTTAAAACCATAGCGCACAGCCATACTAGTGATAATTAGTTTATAAATAGAAATAATTTGCTGTTGATAAAGCTCATATTGTTTAATCATTTGTCCTAAAGTTACTAGAATAATTGTCTCACCCATTACCTCTTCACCCTGGCTAATCTTTAATTTATAACGACCCCCACCTGGTATGCTTGGTTGAAAAATCTGAGGGCGTTCAATGGCAACCCCCATTTCCTCCAACTCCCTAAGGTAACGATAAACATGGCGTTTACTGACACCACAAGCATCCACCAGTTGCTGCAGGGTTACACCGTCAGAGTGAGCACTTTCTTTAAGCTCCCTTAAGACAATTCCTAAGTTCACTTCATAATTGTGTTTACCACGTTTGGTTTTAGACTGCGATGGAGGCGCCACTTTCAGAGGACATCACTCCCCATCATACCCGTTTTCATCCCCTACTGGTGCCGTTTGCAGCGTGGGGAACTACAAGAGAATTCCGAAACACCTGGAAAACCAGGTGTTTCAGAACTTTTTTGCGTCTTGTTAGCTTACTTAGTTTATTAAAGCAGCCATCCCGATCATCGGCCAATAAGTGAAGATCATGAGCACCAGCAAGCACAGAATCATAGCGCTGGCAGGAATACCCGTTTTGAAAAATTCGCCGGTGGTAAATTGTCTGGACTCGTAAGCCATGGCATTGGGAGCAGCACCGATTAATAGCAACATGGGCATACCCGCCATGGCAGTGGCACCATAGAGAATCAGCTCTGGGTTAACTCCCATGTAGCTGGCAATAACCAAAGCAATGGGCATGGTAATAGCGATGGCAGCTACG